>CANLGS010000267.1 GCA_947490035.1 Gemmataceae bacterium | reverse complement strand
GTGTTGTGCCCGGTCTCCTCTTGAAGCAATGCGCGGCGCACGGCCACAGGGAAACACAAGCGATCTCCACCTCGCCCCGGCTTCCGGGGAGAGGTCGCCGTGGCTTTGCACGGCGGGTGAGGGGTCTTCTCTTCACACGCCCAAGGTTCCAAACAGCACCCTGAATCTCTCCACAATGAACCGTCGCCACTTCCTCGCCACCACGTCGCTCGCCGGGCTGTCCGCACTCGGCGGTTGCACCGGCCCGCGCGCCGACGTGGAACTGCTCAACGTCTCCTACGACCCGACGCGCGAACTGTACCGCAAGCTGAACCGGCTGTTCGCGGAACAACACGACCTCGCGCTCACCGGCAAGCACGTCCGCGTGCGTCAGTCGCACGGCGGGTCCGGCAGTCAGGCGCGGTCCGTCAACGACGGCATCCCGGCCGACGTGGTCACGCTCGCGATGTGGGCCGATGTCGATAACATCCGCGCGCGCGGGCTGATCGCGAAGGGCTGGGAAGACCGCCTCCCGCACCGCTCGCTGCCGTACCACTCGACCATCGTGTTCGTGGTGCGCAAGGGCAACCCGTTCGGCATCCACCAGTGGGAGGACTTGCTGAAGGACGGCGTGAAGATCATCACCGCGAACCCGAAGACCGGCGGCGGGGCGAAGCTCGCGCTGCTCGGCGCGTGGGGCGCGATCTTCAAGCAGACCAGATCGGAGAAGGCCGCGCGCGAGTTCATCACGGAGATGTACCGGCGCGTGCCGGTGCTCGACACCGGCGCCCGCGGCGCCACGGTCACGTTCGCGCGCAAGAACATCGGCGACGTTCACCTGACCTGGGAGAACGAGGCGTACCTGGAGAAGCGCGAACTCAAGGACGCGGTGGACATCGTGTACCCGCGCGTGAGCATCCGTGCCGAACCGCACGTCGCGCTTGTTGACGCGAACGTCGATAAGAAAGGCACCCGCGCCGCGGCCGAGGAGTACCTGAAGTTCCTTTACACGGAGGCCGCGCAGGAGGTGATCGCGGAGACGTACTTCCGCCCGTCGCACGCGAAAGTCGTGAAGGACACCGCCGGCCAGTTCGAGCCGATCGAGCTGTTCGGCGCGACCGACCCGGACATGGGGTTGGGCAACTGGGGCGATATTCAGAAGCGGTTCTTCGACGAGGGCGGCGAGTTCGATCAGATCTACCAGTCCGGCCGTTGATACGCACTTATGATGCGCGCCCGCGTCACAATTCGGTAATTCGTTACATACCCGTCTACACATCGCACATATTACATCCTACATCAATGGCGTTGAGGTGTACGCACCGCAACATCCACACATCACGAACGGGAGCAACAGCCGTGGCAAAGAGCAAGCGCGAGGGGAAGATCACCCAGAAGGTGATGGTTCAGGCCGCACTCGACGAGAAGGGGTGGGAGGCCGCCTCGACTGAGTTACAGGCGTTCATCAAAGAGAAGTACAACGTCGAACTCGCGACCAACATCATCTCGAACTACAAGTCGGTCATCAAAAAGGACGGCGGCAAAGGCGGCGCGAAAGGCGGCGGCAAGGGCGGCGCGAAGCGCGGTCGCAAGCCCAAGGTCGGCGTGCAGTTCGCCGACCTCGAAGCCGTTCAGGGCATGGTGAGCCGCCTCGGGGCCGATCAGGTGAAGAAGCTGGTCGAGATGGCCGAGCTGTTCGCGTGACGCTCGCCTTGCCAACCGGCGGGCCGTCTGCCATCATCTCAACAACAGGGTGAGTGGTGGAATGGCAGACACAGCGGACTTAAAATCCGCCGCCACCGCAAGGGGCTTGCGGGTTCGAGTCCCGCCTCACCCACTTGTATTTGGCGAGCGGGGGGGCGTAAGCCCCCTGTTAAACCTCCCAGCAACATTGAGTGCTGAGGTTTAACAGGGGGCTTACGCCCCCCGCTCGCCTCCTACGTCTCACTTCTTGAACATCGCGCTCTTGCGGTCGCCGCGCGACAGGATGTAGGCCACCAAGTCGAGCACCTCGTCCTCCTTGAAAGTGTCCATCAACCCGGCCGGCATCAGCGACACCTTCGATGTCCTCATGCTCTCGATCAACTTGCGGTCCACCGTCGTGTTCGCGCCCGGTTCCAGCATGTTGGTGTTCACCATCACGTTGTCGGCGCTCAGGTTCACGATGCGTCCAATGATGACGCGGTCGTCCGTCGTGCGAATCTCCACCGCCTGATACTGGTCGCTCACTTCCTTACTGGGGTCGATGATTGACTCCAGCAGGTCGCGGGGGCTGAACCGGCCGGCGACGGCGGTCAGGTCCGGGGCGTTGCTCCCGCCCTCGCTGTCGAACCGGTGGCACGCGAAGCACTTACCCACCGCGAACAGCTTCCGCCCGCGGTCGTAGTCGCGGCCCGACTTCAACCCTTTGTCGAGCGCGTCGGTCAGGTCCGCGATCTTGTACGCCTTTACGAACGGCCGCGCCGGTTCCGACGGCAACTTCACCGTCGCCGGCTCCGCGGTGAGCAGAGCGCCCAGCGTCGTCTTCTCGTCAGGCGTGAGCGTCAGAATCGCGTCGTCGCGGATCAGCTTCAGGAACTTGTTGAAGCTGCTCCCGCCCTTGTACGCCGCGGCCTTCACGAACCACGTGAAGTATTCTTTGCGCAGTTCCGGCGTCCACCCGGTCTTGAGCATCCGCAGCGAGCGAGCGTACTCGATTTGTTCTTCCTGAGTCGGCGCGTCCTTGAGTAACTTCATCGCCTTCGGCGCCGCACCGTCGTCCTGAAGGTACACGAGGATTTCGAGCAGCATCCCGTTGACGAACCGGTTCGGGTCCGGGAACGCCGCGCCGAGCTTCGCGACAACTGCCTTGCGCTCGTCGGCGGTCGGCTGGCCGAAGCGATTGAACAGCACCTGATACACGCGGGCGAGGTCGAGTTTCTGCTCGGCGGTCAGCTTGGCGTAATCGAACTTGGCGAGCGCGTCGAGAATCTTGGCGCGCAACGCCGGGTCCGGTTTCGGGCTGTCCGGTTTGACGTGAGATGGGCACGGCGCGGATACTCGCACCAGCGCGAGCAGCGCCTGCGCGCCGGCGTTCGCGTCCTTGTCCGCCAGGGCCTTCTCCGCCCACTGCTTCGCGTCTTGTTGCTCGAGCACGGTTCGCGCGGCGAACCGTATGAAGCGGTCTTCATTGCTTAGCTCCCGCCAAGCACCTCCTAGTAGCTTGAATCTCTCGGGATCGCTCATCGACTCGACGACCCGCCGCTTGGCGTGCGCATTGAGGTTCCTCTTGAACTCCAAATCATTCGGGTTCACCGCGGTGCCCGGCGCCGTCGATTCATTCCCCGCATACGTGACGCGGTACAGCCCGCTCTTGGTCTTGCGCCCGCCGATGGTGAAGTACATCGCGCCATCGACCGGGTTAATCACCACGTCGGTCAGCGGCAGCGGCGTGCCGGTCACGAACTCTTCCAACTCCGCCGTGTACCCCGCGCCGCTCGGCTTCATGTGCGTCGCGTAGAGCTTGCCGTAGCTCCAGTCACAGATGAAGAACGCGTCCTGATACTTCGCGGGGAACTTGGCGCCGTAGCCGAAGGTCACGCCGGTCGGCGAGCCGGGGCCGACGTTCACCACCGGCGGCAGCGTGTCGGGGTAATACACCGGCCACTTGCCCGCGCCGTTGCGCCAGCCCCACTCGCTACCCGGCGTCACGAAGCACACGCGCGTCGGCCGGTACCACGGCGTGTTGAAGTCCCACTCCATATCGGCGTCGTAGGTGAACAGATCACCGGCCTTGTTGTACGCGGCGTCGTACTGGTTGCGGAAGCCGACGCTGAACAGCTCCCACGTCTTGCCATCGGGCGTGACGTTGTAGATCGCGCCGCCCGGCCCCATCACACCCTTCATGAAGCCGTTGCCGTCGGGCAAACGCGGCAGCAGGTGGTCTTCGCCCCACACCGGCGGAACCTTCGTCGTGTCGAACTTGGTGAGTTTGGTCTGGTTGCCGCAGACGACCGTGAGCCGCTTGCCATCGGGCGTCAGCATCACCGCGTGCGGCCCGTGTTCGCCCCCGCCGCCCTCGAACGCGCGGAGCAGTTCCACCGTGTCGAGCGTGTCGTTCTTGGACGAGGTCACGCGGTACAGCCCGGAAATGTCGATCTGCGCCTTGGGGTTCTTCGGGTCGGGCGCCTTCGCGTTCACCACGACGTACAGCGCGTCGAACGCCCACAACAACCCCTGTGCCATGCCGATCGCGGCGGGAATCTTCTCGATCGCGGCTTCGCCCTTCACGCCCGGTGCTGGCACTGAGACGCGATACAGCGCCCCGTACTGGTCCGACACGATGAGCCGGCCCTTCGGATCGACGCACATGCACACCCACGAACCCATCTCGTCCTTCGGCACGCTGTACAGCAGCTCGACCTTGAACCCCTTCGCGACCTTCATGGTCGCGGGGTCCGTCGCGGGCGGATCAACAAGCTTCTTGGCGGGCTGTGCGGCGGTGGTGTTCACCGGGTTGAGTGCGAACAGCGCGGCCGACAGCGCGAGACCGATTGCGGCGTGACGCAGGCGCGGCATGAGAGGGTATCTCCGGCAGAGGGGATGTGGAGGAGAGTATACGCACAGGCGAGCGGGGGGCGTAAGCCCCCTGTTAAACTTCCACGTGACCATTCGCGTGAAGGTTTAACAGGGGGCTTACGCCCCCCGCTCGCCTCAAAGGAACTAAAGCCCCGCGCCGAACTCGTCGTCGTCGCTGACCGGCGGGAGCGGCTTGGGCGCGGGCTTCGCCGCGGGCCGCGCGGCCGGCTTCGCGGGCGCGGCCTCTTTCGCCACGGCGGGCTTCGCCGCGGGCCGCGCGGCCGGCTTCGCGGCCGGTTCCTTCGCCTTCGGCACCGGCTTCGCGACTGGCTCCTTCGCGACGATGGCCTTCACCGGCTCTTTCGCCACGGGCTTCGCAGCGGGTCTCACCGCGGCGGGCTTCGCGGCAGCCGCGGGGCGCGCCGCCGGCTTCGCGGGCGCAGGCTTCGTCTCCGCCTTACGCGGCGAGTAGCTCGGAATCTCGTCCAGCGGTTCGTCGTCGAGCGGGTCGAACTCGTCCACGAGTTCGCGACCGAGCGGCCGGTCGTCGTTGTCCTCTTCGCGCTTCTGGCGCGGCACTGGCGGGCGCGCCGCCGGCGGTCGCGACGGTGCTGGCAACCTCGGCGGGGCGACCTGCCGAACCGGCGCCGGCACGGGCGGGAGGACCGGCTTCGCCGGCGGTGGCTGCAGCGGGCGCTTCTCGGCCACCGGAACCGGGGCCGGCTTGGGCGGTTCCGCGACCCGTCGCGGCTCGATCGCGTTGCGCGGCGGCTCGATCGCGTTGCGCGGCGGCTCGATCGCGTTGCGCGGTGGGAGTTCGATCACCTTACGCGGCTCGAGCGCGTTGCGCGGCTCGATTGCGTTGCGCGGTTCGATCGCGTTGCGCGGTTCGATCGCGTTGCGCGGCGGTAGCGGGATCACGCGCGCGACCGCCGGCGCGACCGGACCGGACTTCATCTCCAGCCCGAAGCGCGTCACCACGTACATGCCGCTCGTGCGGTGCTTGTCGAGTTCGAGCAATCCTTCGCGCTGCGCGTCTTCGAGCAGTTCGCTGAACGTGCGGTAGCCGTAGTAGTCCTCGTTGAACGACGGCTTCTTCCGCTTGATCGTGTCCTTCAGCATCGACGAGTAGATGACTTCCTTGTTCTCGCGCCGCAGAGCGAGCAACGAGTCGAGGACAAGCGCGAACACCTTGCGCTTCTTCTCGGGAATCTGCTCGTTCATCGCGGTCGGGATGATCGGCGCGCGGTCGAGGTCTTCGTAGTAGATGAACTCGTCGCAGTTGTCGCGCAGCAGCGACGAGGTGGCGTCGGACAGGCCGAGGCCGATGACGTGCTTGCCGAGTTCCTTCAGCTTGGAGACGAGCGGCGAGAAGTCGCTGTCGCCGGACACGATGACGAACGTGTCGATGTGGTCCTTCGAGTACGCGAGGTCGATCGCGTCCACGACGAGGCGGATGTCGGCGGAGTTCTTGCCGGTCATCCCGCGGCGCGGAATCTCGATGAGTTCGATGGCGGCTTCGTGCAGCCCGCCGCTGTACATGCCGAACCGGCTCCAGTCGGCGTACGCCTTCTTGCAGACGATCTTGCCCTTCTCGACCAGCCGTTCGAGCACCTTGGTGATCTCGAACCGGTCGCGGCGGTTGTTGAAGCCCAGGCCCATGTTCTCGAAGTCGATGAACACGGCCAGCGACCGTTCGCCGTCGCCCGCGCGGTGTGATTTCATCCCGTTCCTGCCGGTGTGTGGCGTTGGGTCGTGTCCGCGTTGCGCCCCGGTCGCGCACCCAGG
This sequence comes from Gemmataceae bacterium, assembly GCA_947490035.1. Classification (GTDB taxonomy): domain Bacteria; phylum Planctomycetota; class Planctomycetia; order Gemmatales; family Gemmataceae; genus Gemmata. Next base: position 4 of record CANLGS010000267.1, on the reverse strand, counting down.
GCGT
>CANLGS010000266.1 GCA_947490035.1 Gemmataceae bacterium | reverse complement strand
GATCCGCAGCGCGAACTGCGATTGGGCGACGATCTTGTCCACGTTCTCAATGCCCTTGAGGCGAATCAGTTCGCGGCCGCGCAGGTCGGCATTCTCGAAGAACATCGCGTCGTCGGTCCCGGTCAGCGAATCGAGGTACGCTTGGGCCTTCGTGACGTAAACTGGGGCGTCTGCCTTCGGGTAGTTCGCCTGGATGTCGCCGGCGAAGAGGTCCAACTTCGGCACGCCCATGGCCGGCTCGGTCTCCTGGATGATCTCCCAGAGCGCGATCTGGAACGCGACCGCCTCGTCCGAGTTCACGGCCTTCATGATCGGGTCGCGGAAGTAGCGGCCGAACAGTTCCAGCACGAGTTTCGTGCGGCGGTTCGCGGCGTCGTTCACCTTGTCCTTGTCGACACCCGCGAGGTTGTAGTTCTCGACCGCGTAGATGTTGTTGGTCTGGAAGCGGTACGTCTTGTCCGCGACGATCGGGACCAGCACCTCGGCGCAGTATCCGGTGAAGTTCCGTCCAGACCTTGCGTGCCGAACTCGGACGCGGGGACTTCCCAGCGGAACACGCCCGCGGTGCAGACGGCTTCCTTCCCCTTCCACTTGTACTTGAACTGCTCCTTCGGCTCGAGAGTGGTGTACTTCACCTCGAGCGCAGGCTCTTGCCCGTGCGCTCGGGTTTGCAGTGCGAGTGCCAGCGGGAGGGCGGCAACGAGGGCCACCAGCCGGGCGCGAACAGCGAAGCTTTGCATGACCGACGATCTCCAGCGGGGGCGCCAGGACCGGGACGGTAGGGATGCGGGTACGGGACCGCTCCCAACACCAGGCAACACCCAGACCGGTTGCCGGGCGGAAGCCCCAATACAGCAAAAAGTCTGCGCACCGTGCCAATTTGAACGGTGGCGCAAGATGTAACGATTATTTTGGCCCCGCGCGAGCGGATGCTCAGTTCCCGCAACACGCGTACACCGCTTTACGGCAGTTTCCAGCCTGGACTTGCACAAAAAGCGCGAAGTCCCGGCATCTGCTATAATCGCGAGTGCGGTCTTTATCTATATCCGAGCACTTCTGATGCCCACCATTCCGAGCCGCATCCCCCTGACCCTGTGGCAAGAGCGCTACGCCAGCCCGTTCGCGCCGACCACGGCGGCGGAGATGGCCGCGCGCGGCTGGGATTACGTCGATGTCGTGTTCGTCACCGGCGACGCCTACGTCGATCACCCCAGTTTCGCGATGGCGATCCTGCACCGCGTCCTGGAACAAGCGGGTTTCCGCGTCGCGATCCTGAGCCAGCCGGAATGGAAGACGTGCGAACCGTGGCGGCAGTTCGGCAAGCCGCGACTGTTCTTCGCGATCAGCGCGGGGAACATGGATTCGCTCATCAACCATTACACCGCGAACAAGAAGGTGCGGAACGACGACGCCTATTCCCCCGGCGGGCGGATCGGGCTGCGCCCCGACCGCGCGACGCTCGCGTACTGCCAGCGGGCGCGTGAGGCGTTCCCCGGCGTGCCGGTGATCGCCGGCGGCGTGGAGGCGTCGTTGCGCCGGCTCGCGCACTACGACTACTGGTCCGACACCGTGAAGCGGTCGATCGTCCTCGACTCGAAGGCGGACCTCGTCGTCTACGGAATGGGCGAACAGAACATCCTCACCATCGCCCAGAAGTTGAAGGGCGGGGGCAGCGTGCGCGACCTGCGCGCGCTGAGGGGCGTCGCCTACGCCCTTGGCGCAAAGGAAACAGAGAACGTCCAAGCCCAGGGATTGCAATCCCTGGGCGAGAAAGTCGAACTGATTCCTTCCTACGAACAGGTGCGCGACGACAAACTCGCCTTCGCCGAGGCGACGCGCATCATCCACACCAACACCAACCCATTCAACGCTGCGACGCTCGTGCAGTTCCACGACCGGCAGGCGGTGGTGCAGACGCCGCCGGCGTTCCCGCTGTCGCAGCCGGAGATGGACGCGGTGTACGACCTGCCCTACAACCGGCGCCCGCACCCGTCGTACACGGAGCCGGTTCCCGCGCACGAGATGATTAAGGACTCCGTCACGATCCTTCGCGGGTGCTTCGGCGGCTGCACGTTCTGTTCGATCACGGCGCACCAGGGCCGCATCATCCAGAGCCGGTCGCCGGAAAGCGTGATGAAGGAAGTGGAGAAGCTCGCGGCCGATCCCGACTTCAAGGGCATCATCTCGGACATCGGCGGCGCCACCGCGAACATGTACGCCATGCGGTGTTCGCGCCCGGAAGTGGAAGCGAAGTGCAAGCGGCTGTCGTGCGTTCACCCGACCGTCTGCAAACTGATGACGACCGACCACGGGCCGCTCATCGGGTTGATGCGCACGGTGCGCAACGCGGACGGCGTGCGCAAGGTGCTGGTGTCGTCGGGCATCCGCATGGACCTCGCGCAGATGTCCCCGGAGTACGTCCGCGAACTGGCCGAACACCACACCGGCGGGCGCCTGAAGGTTGCGCCGGAACACACCAGCCCCAAGGTGCTGGAGGCGATGAAGAAGCCGAGCATCGACAACTTCGGGGTGTTCGCGGAGCAGTTCCGGCAGGCGAGCGCCGACGCGGGCAAGCCGAAGCAGCAGATCGTGCCGTACTTCATCGCGAGCCACCCCGGCAGCGACCTCGCGGAGATGATCGACCTCGCGCTGTACCTGAAGCAGAACGGCTACCGGCCGGATCAGGTGCAGGACTTCATCCCGGCGCCGTTCGACATCGCGACGTGCATGTATTACACCGGCCTCGACCCGTTCTCGAAGAAGCCGGTGAACACCGCGAAGAACCTCACCGACCGCAAGATGCAGCGCGCGCTGATGCAGTTCTTCAAGCCCGAGAACTACTTCGGGGTGCGCGACGCGCTCGTCAAAGCGAACCGCGCCGACTTGATCGGCGGGTGCGACGGCTTGATCCCCGCGCAGCCGCCGAAAGAGGCCATCGAAGCGCGTCGTAAGCAGGCGAATCGGGCGGTCAACGGCGACGATGACAACGACCACTACCACACGGTGGGGAACCCGGCCAAGGGCGAGAAACCCGGCGAGCGCGGGGCCGGACCGGTGAAGCCGACCGGGTATCGGCCGGGCAGGACATCGCAGCAGCGACGACAAGACAAGAGGCGGAAGGGGAAGTCAGGTCCGGGAGCGTAGCCACGCCTCGACGGCTCTCGCCGACACTTCCGGCCCATCGACCGGGTTCAGGGATAGATAAAGGTGGCCGGGTTGCAACAGAGACGGTTGCCACACCGCTGCTTGACGAAGAGCCCTTCCGGAACGGGGCCGCTGGAGAACTCCCACGCGAGCCGGTACGTCAGAACCGGGCTGCTGTCTCTGCCGGCCGAGAGTTTTCCGTACCCTGATGTGATCGGCTTATCCGTCCAAGGCCCTTGTTGCTGACTGGCCCAGTCCAGCCCCAGCACTCGCGGTCGCCGGACTTCACGAGGTAGTCGACGAACCGAACTTCGACGGGCAGGCGTTTCCTTCCAGGCATGTGCGGTGCCCTCTCCATAAACGCAAAACCTGACGCTGGTTCGCGGCAGTCACCTGTTCGGACGAACAGATAGCGAGTACGCTTCCCACCGTAGTATCATCTGGTGATCCACAGGTTGCAAACAGCCCGGAGTTGGCGGCGATTGCCCCACAGTTTGTTCATGGGGTTCGACCGGAAGGCTTTTAGAGGTCGATGCGGCCCGCCTTCTACTCGTACTCGTCCGTTTCGCCCGGCCGGCGAGCGAGTAGACGTTTCCAACTCGCTGCGCGCCCTCCGTGCCGTTCATCTCGCACTTCGCGTCCGAGTACTACCTTCAGAAACTCGACTTCCTCCTCCGCTACCCTGCGTACTTTATCCACGAGGTGACCGAACTTTACCAGGGCGGCGACACGGCGACCACCCGCGCGCCGGGATGGCCGCCCGCGCCATGACCATTCCCGACCCCTCGACCGATGTCGTTCTGGACAAAGATAAAAAGCCGATCGAACATCCGCCTGTTTCCGGCCCGATACCTCGTGTCTTCTACAGTCCGATCGCTTCCGCGAACGTCGTTCGGGGGAATTACAAGAAGCGAGACAAGCTGCGGGACAAGTTCAAGGTGAAGGCCGTGGAGATGCAAGGGTCGGGCGTCGCGGACGCGACGTGGGAGTACGAACAGGCGGGCTATCTCGTCGTCCGCGGCGTCTGCGACTATTGCGACGACAGGACGAAGTCGAGACAAACGGATGCTCGGAAGCCATACGCGGCGGTGGTCGCTGCCGCATACGTCCGCGCGCTCCTCCAGGCGATTCCGGGGGTGGATGCTGCGACCTCCAGTTCGCCCGCTTCGACTCTATCGGCTAGCGCTCGTCGGCTGCTTGCGGCTGCGGCGTCCGCAAAGCGAAAGACGGTCACGACGAACAAGAACAACCGAACCGGCTTCCATCTCGGAACCGGAGACAAGGACGGGACGCTCCTGGAAACCCTGGACGACCGGGAAGAAGCTGAGGGCCGGGCGTGGGTGGCCGAGTTTGTTCGTGACGGGTCCATCGAGGATCGCTGGGGCGCGGGTCAGGTATTCGCGGTGACTGACAAGGGTTTCCGCGCTGCCGATGCGATTCCGGCTTCTGGATGACTTCGGAAGTCGCGTTCTCGTCCCGGCCGGCGGCGGTCGAGCCGGCGGCGCTGGAAGCGAGTTTGGCGGCAGTGGCCGGGGTGGAGCGACAGCGGGCCGAGCCGGCGAGGCCGTGGCACCTGCGGCGGGAGCGGGCGGCAATCGAGGTCGATCGGGCGTGCCGGCAGTACAAGGCGTGCGAACCGGAGAACCGGCTGGCGGCACGCGAACTCGAACGCCGGTGGGGCGAGTTCGGGCGCACCCCGCAGATCAACAAGGACGCCGGGCGCGACCACTGGCCGCTGGTGCGCGGCGGGTTCCGGACCGAGCAAGTGATAGGCGCCACCGACCGGATCGGCGCGACCATCACCAAGCGCCCGGTCCACTTTGGCGAAGTTCACGCGACCCTCTATCACTACTTCGGGATCGACCCACACGCGGTCACGCTCCCGGATTTCAGTGGCCGCTCCCATTCCTTGGTGGGCGATTGGAAGGCGCTGCCCGAAGTCATTTGACGCGAGGTTCTCGCAAGTAGTAGATCCGAACCGTGGCACCAGATGGAGGAATCGTGTGAGACAGTTGCTCGCTTGCTCGGCGTTGCTGCTCGCAGCGCTCGCACCGGTACGGGCTGACGATGTGCCGAAACCCGTCAAAGTGTTCATCCTCGCCGGCCAGTCGAACATGGAGGGGGCCGGGGCCGTAAAAGCCGACCCGAAGAAGAACGAAGGCAAGGGAAGCCTGGAGTACCTCGTCAAGGACGCCGCGACGGCGGAAAAGTTCAAACACCTCACCGACAAGACCGGGGCGTGGGTCGTTCGCGACGACGTCTGGATCCACTACCTCGATCGCAAGGGCAAGCTCGCGGTGGGCTTCGGATCGAACGCCGAGCGGATCGGGCCGGAGTTGGGTTTCGGCCACGTGATTGGTGACGCGTTCGACGAACCCGTGCTGCTGATCAAGCTCGCCTGGGGCGGGAAGAGTCTCGCCAAGGACTTCCGGCCGCCGAGTTCGGGCGGCGAGGTGGGGCCGTACTACAAGGAGATCGTTCAGCGAACCAAGGACGTCCTGGGCGACTTGAAGAAGCAGTTCCCGGAATTCGCGGGCCGCGGGCACGAACTGGCCGGGTTCGGCTGGCACCAGGGGTGGAACGACCGCGTCAACCAGGCGTTCAACGACGAGTACGAGAAGAACATGGCCAACTTCATCCGCGACATTCGCAAGGATCTCGGGGTGAAGAACCTGCCCTTCGTGATCGCCGAAACCGGTATGGGTGGCCTGGAGGAGAAGCACCCCCGCGCCCTGTCGCTCATGAAAGCGCAAGCCGCGGTGGCCGAGTACAAGGAGTTCCAGGGGAACGTGGCGTTCGTCGGGACGAAAGCGTTCTGGCGCGAGAAAGATGTCTCGCCGTCCGGGCAGAATTACCACTGGAATTCCAACGCGGAAACCTACTACCTTATCGGTGAGTCGATGGGCGTCGCCATGAGGAAGTTGTGTGCCGCAAAACCGCCGGCGAAGTGAACGGTTGTAACGAAGCGTGGTGCGAGATGTTACCGTCTACGCCCTGCCCGGTACTCCGGTAGCCGTTCATTGGTTCCCTTGTGGACTGTTTCGAGGATAAGGACTACCGGACAAAACTTCTTCGTTAGCCCGAAGCGCCAGCGAGGTAACATGTTTCCTCGCTGGCGCTCCGGGCTAACTATACTTCGCGCGGCCAGAGGTAAGACGACTCGTTCTTGACGAGCCGGAAGCGTAAG
>CANLGS010000265.1 GCA_947490035.1 Gemmataceae bacterium | reverse complement strand
CCGGCTAACGACACTCACTCGATGTGCGTGAACCTCCAGTTTGCTCGTGGTCATGTCCTTCTCTCGTCGCGCGAATCGTCGCGTCCGGCACAATCGGCTCAAGCCGCACGATTGCGACCGTCGATTTGAGAATACCTATTCTCTCACGGGGCTGGCCAGATGAACCAGTTCATTCGCGGGGTCGCGCGCGCGGCCGTCGAAGCGTTCGACCTACCCGACCCGGTGCTGGAAATCGGCTCCTACCAGGTCGCGGGGCAGGAAGACCTCATCGACCTGCGCGGGCTGTTCCCGAACCGGCCGTACACCGGCGTCGATTTCCGCGCCGGGCCGGGCGTCGATCTGGTCGCCAACGTCGAGAACCTGCCGCTGCCGGACGCGAGCGTCGGCACGGTGGTCGCGTTCAGCGTGTTCGAGCACGTGAAGCAGTTCTGGAAGGGGTTCGACGAGGTGCGCCGCGTGCTGCGGCCGGACGGCGTGTTCCTCGTGTGCTGCCCGTTCTACTTCCACGTCCACTCGTACCCGCACGACTACTGGCGGTTCACGCCGGAGGCGTTCGAGTCGCTACTGGAACCGTACCCGACGCGCATCCTGGGCTGGCACGGGCCGGAGCGCCGGCCGCTGAACGTGTGGGCCATCGCGTTCGGTCCAGAGGCGAAGATGCCGACGCCGGAGCAATACGAGACGTACCGCGCGAAACTGACCGAGTACGCGAAGGAGGAGCCGCTCGGGCTGGTGCGCACGCTCCGGTACCGGCTGGGGCGTGTCCTGTGCGGCCGGCGCCCGTTCGCCCCGCACCTCGACCGCGACAAATGGAAGACCGAAGTGCGGAAGGCCGCGTAAAGTAGTCATATCGGTAGGAGGCGAACGCGCGACCGCTGAACGTCCACGATCACGAGCGCGCCGGTCGAAAATTCTGTGGCGTGTTGCTGAATCGTGTGGAGAACGCGGTTCTGAACGGTCGCGGAGTTCGGGTCGTCCGCTCGAATGATGACGACGCTCGGCCGCGAGGCGTGAGTTTGAGCGAGGATCGTCCCGAAGTCGAGGTCGTGCGTCAAAATGATGTGGCTGTTGTCGCGTGCCCACTGCACGAGTTCCGGGTCGAGCGCACGGGGGTCACCGACCGCGGACCAGTGAACCGCATTGTGTCCCGCGGCGGCCAGCACCGGAATCCAATCCGGCGACAGGTTCATATCGACGACGATGGAAAAGTTCATGCCGGCACCAACGGCAACTCGCGTTCTTCGAGACGCCACGCGGCGTAAGCCAGCGCCTGAGAAATGTCTTCGTCTTCCAGGTGCGGATACGCTTTCAGAATCTCTTCGCGCGTGCGCCCGGCGGCGAACAACCCCACGACCAGCCCGACCGTTACCCGCATGCCGCGGATGCACGGGCGCCCACCCATCTGGAGCGGGTTGTGCGTGATGCGGTCGAAAGTGTGCATTTCACGTCTCCGGTGGTGTCCCTCATTCTACCAAACGCGAACCGGGAGCCACTTGGCTCCCGGTTGCTTCTCGCACGCCTCTGGCTCGCGGCTAACCTCAGATCAGCTCTTCGACCTTGTTGCGGTCGTCGAGGATGTACATCGGGCGGCCGGCGCCGTTCGGGAACGTGTGCCCGGCGTCGATGCCCATCGCGCCGTAGATCGTGCTGAGCAGGTGCGGCACCTTGTACGGCCGGTCCTTCGGGTACTCGCCCTTCGCGGAACTGGTGCCGATCGCCTGGCCCATCTTCAACCCGCCGCCGGCGATCAGCGCGCCCATCACCGGCGACCAGTGGTCGCGACCGCCACCGTCCTGCATGTTGATCTTCGGGGTGCGGCCGAACTCGCCCCACATTACGGTCACCACGTCATCCTGCATCCCGCGGTCGTGCAGGTCGTTAATCAGGTTCGCGATGCCGCGGTCCACCAGCGGGAGTTGGCGCTTCAGTTCCTTGAAGTTGCCGCTGTGCGTGTCCCACCCGCCGATGGAGAGCGTCACGCAGCCGACACCGGCTTCGACCAGACGGCGAGCCGTCAGGAACTGCTCGACGCCCTTGTAACGGTCGCGCGTCTTCGGGTCTTCGTTCTTCAGGTCGAGCGCCTTACGCACGGTCCCCGATGAAATCATGTCGAAGGCGCGGCCGGAGAACGTGTCCATGCCCTTCATGGCGCCGCTGGCGTCGATGTCGCGGCGGGCGGTGTCGAACTTGCCGAGGAGGTCTTTGCGGTCGTCCATGCGGTCGGCGTTCACGCCGCTCGCGAGCCGGAGGTTCTCCATGCCGGCGCCGCTCGGGGTGAACGGCCGGTGCGACACGCCGAGGTAGCCGGGTTCGGTGCCCACGCTGCCGCCGCCGCGAAGGCTGACGAACGGCGGCACGTCGTTGGCGCCGCCGCTGCGGAGCTTCGAGATGACCGAGCCGAACGCCGGGTGGCCCGCGACGCGGTTCGTGTTCTCGCTGTAGCCGGTGCTGACGAGCGAGTCGGAGTGTTCGTCCACCGAGATGAGCGAGCGGACGCAGCTGAGCTTGTCCCACATGCGGGCTTGCAGCGGCATGTGTTCGCAAATCTGGACGCCGGGCACGTTGGTCTTGATCGGGTTGAACTCGCCGCGGAACTCCATCGGCGCGTCCGGCTTGAGGTCGTACATGTCCATGTGCGACGGGCCGCCGGGCAGGTAGATCATGATCGCCGCCTTCTGCGGCGTGGTCGGCACGGCGACGGCCGGGTCTTGCGCGGCCTTGAGGCGGAGCACGTCGGCCAGAGTGAGGCCGGCCCCGAACGCGCCGAGTTGCAGGAAGTTGCGGCGGCTGATGTTGTCGCAGTACCGTTGGCGGTCGCCCCAGAAAGTCAGCATGACAGGCTCCGAGCGGAGTACAGGCGGGATGGTAGGAAGGCAGGTCGCGTGAAGTTCGGCGGTGCAAGTAGCAGCTAACTCAAGATGTTAGCTCGGCGGACCGATACGAGCAATCGGAAAGTTCGGAATGTTCCGCGCGCACCCCGAAGCGAGTTGACACCACGCCGGAGGGTCGCTATGAGCCTGCCTGAACTCTCGAACAATCCGGATCGAATCGGTTCCCACTCAGGGATGACCATGTCCCGCGCCGCGCCACATTCGGACGCCGACATCCTTCATTTGACCCGCTTCCTGACCGATTCGGTCGGCGGGTCGGTGGACGTGTGGAAGGCGCACGGCGACTTCGCGGTGTTCGCCAACGGCGGGCGGCCGGTCGTCTTCGTGTCCGGCGCGGCGCACGCCCGCACCGTGTTCGCCCACCCGGACGCCCTCCACCTGTCGTTCGGGCTGACCGGCCCGCGAAAAAGCGATCAGCGGGCGTTCACCCGCGGGGTGTTCGGCATCAACGGGCCGCACCACCAGTTCGTTCGCAAACTCATGCTGCCGTCGTTCCGCAAGCCGGTGGTCGAGGGGCACCACGACCGCATCGCCGAATGCGTCCGCGAGGTGATCGGCACGTGGCGCGCCGGGCAGACCCGCGACCTGTACCGCGAGATGAAGTCGCTCTCCCTGCTCATGACCGACCGCCTCCTGTTCGGCGGCGGCGACCTGGACCTCTCGCGGCGGGTCGATGAGGCGTTCGACACCTGGCTCGGCCTCCACCACCGGACCTCGTTCGCCGCGCTGCTGCCGGTCGAATCGCCGCCCGACGCCTACGACCGGTTGCTCGACGCGGCCTCGGACCTCGGGGCGCTGCTCCGGCAGTTGATCGCGTCGTGCCGGCGGAACGCGGCCGGTTCGGACCTCGTGGTCGCGCGCCTCCTGGCCGCCGCCGACGCCGGCGAACTGACCGAGCCGGACGTGTTGGGGCTAGTTCACTCGCTGTTCAACGCCGCGCACCATACCGTCACCTCGGCCCTCACCTGGACCCTCTTCTTGTTGGCACAGCACCCGGAAGTGAACGCGGACCTGCTGGACGAACTGAGTGGGCCAGCCGTCCCGAACCGCGCGACGCTGGTGGATCGGGTCATCAAGGAGAGCATGCGGGTTCTGCCGCCGCCGGTGTACGTGTGCCGGCACGCGACGCAGCCCGTCTCCTTCGGCGGCACCGGCGTGCCGGCCGGAACGGTCGTGGTGTTGGGGCTATACGTCACCCACCACACGCCGAGTTCGTTCGCGTCCCCGGAGCGGTTCGACCCGGCACGGTGGCTGGCGACGGCCCCGTGCCCGCACTCGAACGTGCCGTTCGGCGGCGGCGCGCGGATGTGCCTGGGGGCGCCCCTCGCCACGCAGTTTCTCGAAACCGCGCTCAGCCTGATCGTCCCGCGGTTCCGGCTCACGGTTGTGCCCGACAGCCACATCGACCGGCGCGCCACGCTCACCCTCCGGCCCGCGGCCGGCATCCCCGTGCTGATCCGCGACCAGGACCGCCGGTTCTCGACCAGCCCCGTGACCGGCACGATTCACGAGATGGTGAACCTGCCGACCGCGACGGCCGGGGCCGCCGCCGCGTGATACAATGGCGAACAACTCGTGGAGGCACAACGATGGTCGCGCTGTACGTGGACGGGGCGAAGGTGGGCACGCTCGCCGACGCCGAACGACTGCTCCCCGGCCTGATCGAGAACGCGAAGACGGTGGAACTGCGCGACGAGCCGACCGGCCGGCGCATCGGCACTGTCACGCCGGAAGTGCTGTGCCCGTGGGAACCGGACCTGACCCGCGAGGAGATCCAGCGGCGAATCGACGAACCGGGCGGGATGACGCTCGCCGAGTTCCGCAAGCGGATGGGTAAGGCATGACCTTCGTCGTCACCTGGACCCGCAAAGCCCTGCGGCAGTATATCGACCTGTGGACGACCGCGACGGACCCGGACGCGGTCGATGCCGCGTCGCTCCGAATCGATCAGACACTCTCGACAGACGCACACCTTCAAGGCGAGAGTCGAACGGACCCGATCCGCGTCCTGTTTGACTCGCCCCTCGCGGTTCTGTTCGTTGCCGACCCGGACGCAAGAGTTGCTTACGTCGTGTCGGTCGGTTGGTCGGGACAACCGGCGTGAGCGATTAGCCCTTCAACTCAACGGTCCGGCCCGACTTCGCGCTCTCGTAGATCGCGCAGATCAGATCGACCGCCTTCTTTCCTTCGCGGCCGTCCACCTTCGGCACGCGGTTCTGCTGCACCGCGTCCACGAAGTCCGCGAGCTGCCGCCGGTGCCCCTCGTGGCTGATCGCCTTCGGGTCGGCCGAACCGCCGCTCGCGCCCACCTTCGTCGAGAACCGCTCCTTCACCTTCGCGTCGTCGTCGGTCGCGGGCGTGAAGTCCCAGCGCACCACGTCGTCCTGCTCGATGACGGCTGAACCCTTGTCGCCGTGAACCGCGATCGTCTTCGGGTAGCCGGGGTGAACGCTCGTCGTCGCTTGAATCACGCCGAGCGCCCCGCTCTTGAAGCGGATCACCGCGACCGCGGTGTCTTCGACCTCGATACGCTCGTGCGCGAGCGTGGCCGTGAACCCGCTCGCGTGCGTCGCTTCGCCCATCATCCACAGCAGCAGATCGACGTTGTGAATCGCCTGGTTCATCATCGCGCCGCCGCCGTCGAGCGCCTGCGTCCCCTTCCACCCGCCCTCGTCGTAGTAGGCTTGCGTGCGCCACCACTTGCAGGTGGTCTCGCCGAGCGTCAGGCGCCCGAAGCGGCCCGCGTCCACGGCGGCTTTGAGGGTGTTGTTCGCGTCGCCGAACCGCGACGGGAAGATGGTGCAGAGTTTCACCTTCGCGCGGTCGCACGCCTCGATGATGTCCTGGCAGCGGGCGCCGGTAATCTCCAGCGGCTTCTCGACGACGACGTGTTTGCCGGCTTGGGCCGCGACGAGTGCCGGTTCGCGGTGCGCGCCGCTGGGCGTGGTGATGATGACGGCATCGACGCCGCGCGCCTTCACGGCTTCTTCGACCGTGGCGAACACCGGGCACGGCGGCAACCCGGTTTCCGCGAGCAACTTCTCCGCGCTCTCTTTGGTGCGGCTGACGAGCGCCGCGACGCGCGCGGCGGGAATCTCTTGAATGGCCTTCACATGAAAGCGGGCGATCATCCCGCAGCCGACGAGCGCGAATCCGAGCGGTTCGGGCATGACATCTCCCGTGAGTGGGTACGCGGGAGATTGTAGCGGCGATCAGTGCCGACGCGACGGTCCGGCGAACAGAACCTCGACGCGCATCGCGTCTTCGTCGATGCGATAGAACACGCCGATTACGTCCTCGTACCACACCCGAAAGCCGGGGTCGCGCGACTCGCCCAGGTCGCGGGCCATCCGGCGGAGCATAAAATCCATGCGATCTTGTGCGGCGCGCACGGCTGTCGGATCGTCCGCCGCCTGTTCAACTCGCGCGGCCGCCTGCAACGCGG
>CANLGS010000264.1 GCA_947490035.1 Gemmataceae bacterium | reverse complement strand
GCGACGCGGTGATGCGATAGAATAGACTTCCTGAACTCTCCGCCCCGCCGGAATCGCGAATGCCTACGCGCCGCCTCAGTTGTCCGTGTGGCCACGTCTGGGACCACCCGCTCGCCGAGCGGGTGCCGGCCGACGTGCGCCTCATCTGCCCGTCCTGCACCACCGCCGGCGAGAACACGCGCGAGTACGCCGCCGAGCCGAGCCTCGGCATGTACGCCGGCACGGACGCGACCGACTCAGAAGCGTCCGCGAGCGCCGAGCGCCGGCGGCGCGAGGCGGCAGCGCCGATCGGTCCGGGCCGCATCATCGCGGGGTACGAGATCATCGAGGAGATCAACCGCGGCGGCATGGGCGTCGTCTACAAGGCCAAGCAACCGGGCGTCAACCGGCTGGTGGCGCTGAAGGTCATCACCCCGTCGCAGCTCGACCAGCCGAGCACGCGCGCCCGGTTCAAGCGCGAGGTGCGCGCCAGCGGCCGGCTCAGCGACCCGTGCATCGTCACCGTGTTCCAGACCGAACTCGACGGCGCCGTCCCGTTCGTCGCGATGGAGTACGTGCCGGGCATCGACCTGCTGCGCCTGGTGCGCCAGATGGGGCCGCTGCCGGTGCCCGACGTGGTGTACTACGCGCGCCAGGTGGCCGAGGGGTTGCAGCACGCCTACGAGGTCCAGCTCGTCCACCGCGACATCAAGCCGTCGAACCTGATGGTCAGCCCGTCGCCGGCCGCGCAGGCGGAGGGGCGCACCGGGCGGATGCCGAAGGTGAAGATCCTCGACATGGGGCTGGCGCGGGTGACCGACGTCGATCACGTGGACCCCGAAACCGACGACCTGACGCCGCCCGGCGTGTTCGTCGGCACGCCGGACTACGTCGCGCCCGAGCAGGCCGCCGACCCCCGCGCCGCGGACAGCCGGAGCGACCTGTACTCTCTAGGGGGCGCAATGTACTTCTGCCTGACGGGCGAGGTGCCGTTCCCCGGCAAGACGCTGGCCGCGAAGCTCCGCAAGCAACTCACCGAGGCGCCGCCGTCGGCCGCGTCGAAGCGGTCCGACGTGCCGGTGTCGGTCGATTCCATCATCCGCAAACTGATGGCGCTGGACCCGAACGACCGGTACCAGACGCCGGCCGATTTGGTCGTCGCGCTGGACGAGGTTCTGAAAGAAGCGCCGCCGAAGCCGGGCACGAAGCTGGCCCCGGCGGTGTCGTCGGTGTTCGCCAAGGCGCACGATGGCGGCGTGACCGCGATGGCGTCCGCGCCCGACGGCTCGTTCCTGCTCACCGGCGGCGACGGCTCGCTCAAGCTGTGGCACCCCGCGACGCTGAAGGAGCAGAAGGCGCTCACCGGCGACGTGGGCGCGGTGGAACACCTCGCGGTCGCGCCGAGCGGCAAGTGGGCCGCGACGTGCGCCATCCGGCTGAGTTCGTCGGACATGGGCGTGCAGTTGTGGGACTTGAACAGCGGCGTGGAGGGGAAGCGGTTCCGCGGGCCGACGGACAACGTCGCGGGCGTCGCCGTCTCGCCCGACGGGCAGAGCGTCGCGGCCGCGAGCGCCGACAAGATGGTGTGGCTGTGGCTGCGCGAGCCGGGCCAGCCGGTGTCCGCGGCGTGCGTCAAGGGGCACACCGGCGCGGTCACGGCGGTGGCGTTCGTGGCGTCCGACTCGCTGCTGTCGTCGAGCACCGACGGCACCGTGCGACAGTGGGACTTGAAGACGGGCAAGTCGAAGGGCACGCTGCCGGCGCCGGTCGGGCCGATTACCGCAATGGCGTTCGCGGCCAAACGCGTGGCGGTGGTCGGGCGCGACGGGCTGGCGCTGCGGCAGTCCGGTTCGGCAGCGTTTCAGAAGCTGAGCGGACACGACGGCGCGGTGTCGTGCTGCGCCCTCTCGGCCGACGGCAAGTTGCTGGCGAGCGGCGGCGCCGACCGCACGGTGCGCGTGTACCGCGCCGAGGACGGGTTGCAACTGGCGGCGTACACCGGCCACGACAGGCCGGTGCGGACGGTGGCGTTCTCGCCGGCGGGCGACGCGCTGTACAGCGGCGACGAGGGCGGCGTCCTGCGCCGCTGGCCGACCCCGAAGATGAAGTAACGGGATAGCGGGAGTTAATGTAGAATGTAACTGCGGCTCCGACAAAACTCGGTTGGTATTCCGGTTCAGAGAGATGGGGAATTAATGGGCACTGAACCTTTGCCTTTGACACCAACTTCCGACTTGGCGGAAATACTTTCCTCAAGCCCTCTGGAACAACTTCGACAGATCCATGTCTGGGAATCAGACATCGAAGTTATTATCTCTGGCCGGGTTTCTTCGTATTACCTCAAGCAAATGGCCCAAGAAACCATCCGGCTTGCCGTTGGTGACCGTCGTCTCCTCAATCGCATCGAAGTCGTGGATCGGGAATCGCATGCGCCAACTCGGAAAAAGCCAGACGGTTTGGTTCTGCCGATGAACGACCAAACGGCCGGTCTCTCTCCGACCACTTCGACCGCACCAAGCGCGCCCGACGAGGTCGCTTCGGTGACTCTGCGAACCTACGAAGAACTCGTGCGCGAGCTGATCGAACTGGAAAAGCAGTTCCCGCCGCCAAACGAAAGCGAGTGCTTCGCGGACGCGCGCTGGTTCGAGGAGCGGTGGGGGACGGCGGAGTTCGAGCCGTACCGCGGAACGCATGTCGCCGTCTTGAACGGGACCGTCGTGGGCCACGGCCGGAACAGCCTGCAACTCCGACGTGACCTCGTGCGAGAGCACGACATCCATCCGCAGCGCTTCATCATCGTGTACATCCCCACACGCGGCCTGTGAGCGTCCGCCAATGCCGACAATCCACCTCACGGCCGGTGCTGCCGGCGGTGCCGAATTGCTCGCGACGGCGGGAGCCTACGTCCACCTCCCCGAGTTCCGGCTATACGTCTGGGTCTACCTCGGCGGCATCGGGACAATGGAGCGGGCGGTTTTCGACACCGGCGCGTCCACCTGCATTCTGCCGAGCCGGTTTTGGCTGCCTTTGCACCGGCGCGGCGCGATCACATGGCTAACCGGTGACCCGGCCCATTTTGCGGGAAGCGGACAAGCGGCCGACATCGCCGTCCAAGGCGACCGCTATCCATTTCGCCTCGGGCGTGTCGCGCTCGAATTGCTCGGCGTCGGCGGTTCGTCGAAGATGGAGAAACTCAGCTCGCAAGATGTTCTGGTGATTTGTACCTACGATCTCCCCTCGGAACCACCGGCGGAGCAACTGCCCCTCGTCATCGGCCTCGCGGACGTGGTGCACGGCCGCACGCTGCAACTCGAAGCCTCTTCCGACGGTTCGCGCTGGGCCGCGACGCTGACCGAGTCTTAACCCTCGCGGACGGCGGCGTCCTCCGCTGGCCGACCTCGACGCACTTCGGATATCATTGCAGTCATCTCCCGGAGGTTCGTCATGCGCTACGCCTTCCCCGTCTTCGCGCTGCTTGCCACGCTCGCCCCCGGTTCGCGGCTGACCGCGGCGCCGCCCAACATCGTCGTGATCCTCGCCGACGATCTCGGCTACGGCGACGTGCGGTGCCTCAACCCCGACGGCAAGATTCCGACGCCGAACCTCGACAAGTTGGCCGCGTCGGGAATGACCTTCACCGACGCGCACTCGCCCAGCGGCGTCTGCTCGCCCACGCGCTACGGGCTGATGACCGGACGCTACGCGTGGCGCTCGAAGCTCAAGAGCGGCGTCCTCGGCGGTCTCAGCCCGCGGCTCATCGAACCTTCCCGGCTCACGGTCGCGCAACTTCTGAAGGACAACGGCTACCACACCGCGTGCATCGGGAAGTGGCACCTCGGCATGGACTGGCAACTCAAACCCGACAAGAAGGTGAGTGAGTTGAGCATCGAACCGCGCGAGCAGGTGTTCAACGTCGAGTACAACAAGCCGATCAAGAACGGTCCGAACGCGGTCGGCTTCGATTACTACTTCGGCATCTCGGCGTCGCTGGACATGGTGCCGTACACGTTCATCGAGAACGACAAGGTGACCGCGAACCCGACGGAAGACCGCGACCTGGCGATGTTCGCCGGCAAGCCGGGGCGCACGCGGAAGGGTCCGGCCGCGCCCGGCTTCGAGGCCGAAGACGTGTTACCCACGCTCCGCGACAAGGCGGTCGCGTACATCGGCGAGCGCGCCAAGGGGAAGAAGCCGTTCTTCCTGTACCTGCCGCTGACGACACCGCACACGCCGGTCGCGCCGGGAAAGGAGTTCGCCGGCAAGAGCAAGCTGAACGCTTACGCCGACTTCGTGATGGCGACCGACGCGGTCGCGGGCGACATCCTCGCCGCGCTCAAGAAGCATGGCGTGGAAGACAACACGCTCGTCATCTTCACCAGCGACAACGGCTGCTCGCCGCAGGCGGACTTCCCCGCGCTGCTGAAGCTCGGCCACAACCCGAACCACGTCTTCCGCGGCAACAAGGCGGACGTGTACGAGGGCGGTCACCGCGTGCCGTTCTTCGTGCGCTGGCCGGGCAAGGTAAAGCCGGACAGCGTATCGAAGGCGCTCGCGGTCCACACCGACATCCTCGCGACTTGCGCGGATGTAATCGGCGTGAAACTGCCCGACGACGCGGGCGAAGACAGCGTGAGCCTGCTGCCGGCACTCGGCGTGCGCAAGGGCGACGTGCGCGAGGGGATCGTGGTGCATTCGATCAACGGTTCGTTCGGCGTGCGCGAGGGCAAGTGGAAGCTGTGCCTCTGCGCCGGTTCTGGCGGGTGGAGTGCGCCGCGCCCCGGCAAGGACGAAGCCGGGCTGCCCGCGGTGCAACTCTTCGACCTCGAAAAAGACATCGGCGAGAAGTCGAACCTTCAGGACAAGAACGCGGACGTGGTGGAGCGCATGACGAAGCAGTTGGAGAGGTGGGTGGCCGACGGACGGAGCACGCCGGGCAAGCCGCAGAAGAACACCACGCCGGTGGTGGTTCGGAAGTAGCGGTCTTGAGTGTAGTCATCACGCTCCGCGTGATGTCGGCTTCGCGGCGCCGGTGCGCTTCGCGGGAAACGTTATCGCTTGCCGCAGCGCACATCACGCGGAGCGTGATGACTACACTCAAGACAGAAGCCCGCAAGCTCTCGCGCTGATGAACCGGTTTGGTCTACTTCTCGACGATGTAAGCGCCTCGGTTCGCGCCGGTATCGGTTTCCGTACCCGCCCCCGCGCCCATAATATCTTCACCCCTCCGCCCGTCGCCGAGCGAGAACACGTATGAGCGCATCACCCGAAGTCGTCGTCATCGGTGGCGGTCCGGCCGGTTGCACCGCCGCGACCCTCATCGCACAGAAGGGCCACTCCGTTCGGCTGCTGGAGCGGGAAAAGTTCCCCCGCTTCCACATCGGCGAATCGTTCATGCCGGACACGTACTTCGCGCTCCGCCGGCTCGGGATGCTCGACAAGATGAAGGCGTCGCACTTCGTCAAGAAGTATTCCGTGCAGTTCGCCAACGACCAGGGGAAGGAGTCGCAGCCGTTCTACTTCTTCGAGAACAACCCGCACGAATGCACCCAGACGTGGCAAGTGCTTCGCAGCGAGTTCGACCACATGATGCTCATCAACGCACGCGAACACGGCGTTGACGCACGCGAAGAGGCTCGCGTACTCGACGTGCTGTTCGACGGCGACAAGCAGACCGGCGTTCGGGTGGCTTACGCCGACGGCACCGAGGAGATTTTACACCCGCGCGTGATCGTGGACGCGAGCGGGCAGAGTTCGCTCATCAGCAACAAAAAGAAGCTCCGCGTGCCGGACGCGAAGCTGAAGAAGGCGACCGTGTGGTCGTACTTCAAGGGCGCGAAGCGCGAGCCGGATAAGCTCGACGAGGGCGCGACGCTCGTGCTGCAACTGAAGGAAAAGAAGGGGTGGTTCTGGTACATCCCGCAGCACAACGACACGATCAGCGTCGGCGTGGTCGGCGGCCTCGACTACATCTTCGCGGACAAGAACGCGTCGCTCGAAGAAATCTTCTGGCGCGAAGTCGAGAACTGCGCCGCGGTGAAACGCCGCATCGAAGGGGCGGAGCGCGTGGACGTGTTCCGCACGACGAAGGACTTCTCGTACCGCAGCACGCGGTTCGCGGGCGACGGGTGGGTGCTGGTCGGCGACGCCTTCGGGTTCCTCGACCCCATCTACTCGTCCGGGTTGCAACTGGCGTTCTCGTCCGGCACCTACGCGGCCGACGCGGTGTGCGACGGGCTGGCGACCGGCGACCTGTCCGAGAAGCAACTCGGCGGCTGGGGACCGGAGTTCCAGAAGGGCATGGACCGGTTGAAGAAGTTCGTTTACATCTACTACGACGGGTTCAACTTCGGGCTGTTCGTC
>CANLGS010000263.1 GCA_947490035.1 Gemmataceae bacterium | reverse complement strand
GCGCCTGTTCGGTCAACACCCGCGGCAGTTCGGTCGCCTCAACAATGGCGATGGTGGCACTGGTGGGCATATCGGGGAAGGTGCGGGCGAACTCCTCTGCGAACTCTCGCTGGGTGAACACGAATACACCAAATTGGCGGTCGTCCACCGGCATGGCGAACAGGCTCGCCTCGTCTTCCGGGGTCAGCCGGATCACCGAAACGTATCCCACCGGGTTTCCAGTCGCACTCATCGCCTTTTGTCCTCTCTTGCCGAACGACCAACTCACCTGCCCGGATTGCAACCAGACTACGAGACGCGCAGGAAGCAACGGGATAGAAACCATGTGGCCGGGTCAGGGGCAGCGCCTGACCCGGCCTCTGCGGTCATGTAGCTGAATGTTCGTCGTCTGTGAGGAGTTCTAACTCGCTATCCTCAATCTCTTCCATTCCACTCGAAAACGCTACGCGTGTGAGAAAGATTGGAATGGCCTCTTCACTTTGGGCAATTCTGCCGATTCGGCCCACCTTCTTCCACAGCACTTTATCGCCTACCTTACCGATCATGTCCTCACGATCAGAATGTGCAGGGGTGTTGGATCAACGTGCGGGGGCGTCAACTCAATTGAGACTTGCATTCAGGACACTGCCATGTCAATGCGTGCGAATCAACGCTAAATGCTATCTTACAGTTCGGACAGATCGCCATCGCGTGATTGCAGGATTCGCATCCAATTACGTCTACCGCGCCCTTGCTAATTATCATTTTGATATACGCCCAACCGCCGGTTGTTGCACCCTCCACAAGGAAACATCCGATCCAACGCAGTGGACTTATCTCAAAGTAATCAGATGAGAAAGATCGATCTTGGTCACATACCGGGCAACGTCCTTGCCAAACAGATTTGCAGCGAAGGCCGGTTCCCTCACTGAGAACTGCTTTCATGATAGCCATTGCAGCGCCTTCGCCTCTACTTCACGGAATAGCGAGTTCACCTGCGCCCCCCTCCCAAGCTGTTTCCCCGTCGGATGGCTAGGGCGCGATGCGTGGAGCCCAGCAGCCCTCACTCCGATTAGGCATGTTGCGGCCCCTATCCCACCAGTTCCTTGATGACGCGCCCGCCGTTGACGATCGGCACCGGGCGGCCCAGCGGCGTGTTGTAAATCTTGGTACTGTCGATCCCCATCTGGTGGAACAGCGTGCGGAGGATGTCCTCGACGCTCACCGGATCGGCGGTCGGCGCGGTCTGGTTCTTGTCGGTCGCGCCGATCACGATGCCCGGCTTGATCCCGCCGCCGGCGAACAGCACGCTCTGCGCCATCGACCAGTGGTCGCGGCCCGCGTCCTTGTTCACCTTCGGCGTGCGGCCCATCTCGCCCATCATCACCACCAGCGTGCTGTCCAGCAGTCCGCGATCCGCGAGATCGGTGACCAGCGCGCTGAACGCCTTATCCACGCTCGGGATCAGGTCTTTTTCGAGGCTCGGGAAGCAGGTGAAGTGCGTGTCCCAGCCGCTGTGATCGGTGCCCACGAACCGGCAACCGGCTTCTACCAAGCGGCGCGAAAGCAGCGCGCACTGGCCGAGCGTGGTGTGCCCATAGGCAGCGCGGAGTTTCTCAGGTTCGCTCTTGATGTCGAACGCCTTGCGCGCGGCGGTCGAGGTCATCAGGTCGTGGGCCTTCTCGTAGTAGGTCGCCATCGTCCCGGCTTTGCCGGTCGGCGCGGTCGCGGAAGAAGCCGGCGTGTCGAGGCCGCTGAGGAGCTTCTTGCGCCGGTCCTGGCGCTTGTCGCCGATCCCTTCGACGGGGAGCAGGTCGCGCACCTCGAAGTCGGGTGAAACCGGGTCACCTTCGATGACGAAGGGCGCGTGTTCGGCGCCGAGGAACCCCGCCCCGCCGCTGGTGAGCGGGTGCGGCAGGTTGATGTACGGCGGGAGCGTGCCGGTGTGCCCCAACTCCTTCGACACGACCGAACCGATTGAGGGGTAGAGGACGTTGTTCGGCTTGCGGCTGTTGGTGCCGTCGGCGAAGTCGGCCTTCATGCCGGTCATCACGTAGTGGTAGCCGGTGGTGTGGCCGTTGTCGTTGTGGCTGTGGCTGCGGAGGATGGTGTACTTGTCCGCGATCTTGGCGCAGTTCGGCAGGTGTTCGCAGACGAGCGTGCCGGTCACGTTCGTCTTGATGGGCTTATACGGCCCGCGCACTTCGACGGCTGCTTCGGGCTTCATGTCCCACATGTCGATGGTGCTGGGGCCGCCTTCGAGGAACAGGAAGATGCAGGACTTCGCCTTCGCCAGATTGACACCGGCGGCCTGCGCCTGGAACTGGAGCAGTCGCGGCAGCGACAAGCCGCTCAGGAGGCCGACGGTGCCGACGCGAATAGCTTGTCGGCGGGTCATAGGGAATGAAGACATCGCAATCTCCAGAAGAACCCCTCCCCAACCCCTCCCCTAAGAAGGGAGGGGTTGGGGAGGGGTTCTTGGTATGGTCACCGGTTGTACAGGAACTCTTTGCTGTTCAGGATCGCCCACAGCACGTCTTCGACGGCCGCGCGGCGGTCGCCATCGGCGAACGCTTCGAGCAACTTCGTGCGCTCCGCGTCGGTCGGGCGGCGGCTGAGCGCGGCCAGGAACAGTTCATCGACGATCGCGGCCGGCTTCTTGTCGGAATCGGCCAGCTTGCGGGCCGCGCCGCCACGCGCCTGAACTTTGGCGGCAATCTCCGGGGAGTTCATCAGGTGCAACGCCTGGGCGATGCTCGGATCCGTCCCGCGTTCGCACTCGCAAACGCTGTACCGCACCGGGCGGCCGAAGATGCGGAAGAAGTACGACGGCATCCGGTTGTCCCAAACCTGGATCGCGCGGAAGCCTTCCGGCCAGCCGTTGAACTTCTCCGGCGCGCCGGTCACCTGCGACACCGCGTCGAGGAGCACTTCCGCGGCCATCGGCTTCACAGCGGCGTGCGAGAAGTTCTGCTCGTCGGTGGCGTTGCCGTCCTTCGCGGCACTACTGAGTTGATACGCTTTCGACATCAGCAGCGTTTTCGTGAACGCCCGCAGGTCGTACTTCCGCTCGCGGAGATGCGCGGTGAGCGCGGCCAGCAGCGGCTCGTTCGACGCCGGGTTGGTCGCGCGGATGTCGTCGATCGGTTCGACCAGCCCGCGGCCGAAGTAGTGCGACCACAGCCGGTTCGCGATGGCGGTGGCGAAGTACGGGTTGTCCGCGGCGGTCATCCAGTCGGCCAGCACCTTGCGGCGGTCGTCGGACGGCGCGTACTCCTTCGGGTCGGCGCCGAGCGGCGCGGCCGGTACGCCGTTCGCGGGAATCGGCGTCACGCCCTTCTTGGGCTTGGCCTTTCCCTTCGGAACGGGACCGAGGTCGGCGCCGACCGTCCACACGACGGCTTCGGCCCCGCCGGGCAGCGGCTTGCGGTTCACGCCGGAGAACATGCCCGCCAGTGCCCAGTAATCGTCTTGGGCCCACTTCTCCGACGGGTGGTGGTGGCACTGCGCGCACTCGATGCGCACGCCCAGGAAGATTTGACTGATCGACCGCGCCGCGACTTCCGGCGTGGACAGCGACTTGAAGAGCGCCGCCGGCCCTTCGGCGGTGGTGCTGCCCTTCGCCGTGACGATGTCTTTCGCGAACTGGTCGTAGGGCCGGTTCTCCGCGATCTGCTTACGAATCCACCGCGTCATCGCGACCGCGCCCTGCGGCGTGACCGCGTCCTTGTCCACCTTCAGGATGTCCGACCACTTCAGCGCCCACAGGTCGGCGTACTCCGGGCGTGCGAGCAGCGCGTCGATCAACTTCTCGCGCTTGTTCGGCGCGGCGTCCGCGAGGAACGCACTCGCTTCGGCCGCAGTGGGAAGCGTGCCGATCGTGTCGAGAAACACCCGGCGCAGGAATGCGGCATCGTCGGCCAAGTCGCTCGGCGGAATGCCGAGCAGTTCGAGCTTGTTCCAGACGTGCTTGTCGATGAAGTTGGCTTCGGCCGGTCGCGTAAACTTCACACCGGGGCGCGGCAGCGTGACCCGGCAGACGGTGACGTGCCCCATGTAGCGCACGAGGATGGCGGCTTCGCCGGGCTTGTCGCCGGCGGTCACCAGCCCGCGACCGTCGGCGCCGGCGATGGTCGCGGCGTTCGAGTCGTACTCGGACTCGGCGGTCACGCACCGGCGGGTGCCGTCGGCGTGAATCGCGGTCACGCGCAACTGCTGAGTGCCGCCGAGCGCGAGCGTGCGTTGGGTAGGTTCGACTTCGAGCGCGGTCACGGCCGGCGCCTTCTCGGTGGCGAACTGCGTGCCTTCGCGAACCCAGCGCAGCAGCCGCTGATAGCGGTGACCTTCGGTGTCGATCTTCCTCCCGCCACCGTGGGGGCTGAGACCGGCGGCTTTCATCAGGAACAGGCTGTTCTCCGGCGACGCCGGGAGGACGCGCCGCCCGCGGCCCTCGCGCACGAGCGCCTGGAAATCGGCCGCGGGGTCGAACCCGAACACGCTGAACTTCAGCCCACCCTGCCCTTCGGCCTTCCCGTGGCAGCCGCCGCTGTTGCACGACGCCTTCGTCAGAATCGGAATGACTTCCTGCTCGAACGACACCGGTCGCGGCGACTTCAAGCCGGTCACTTCGACCGGCACGCGGATGGTGTCGGTGCCGTGCTTCACAATCACTTCCGTCTTGCCCTCGCTCTTCGGCGTAACGCGGCCGGCGACATCGACCGCGGCGATTGCGGGGTTCGCGACCTCGTACTTCGCGGTGCGCGTGCCGTCGGCGGTGTCGAGCGTGACGAGCAGTTGCTGCGACGCTTCGGGGCTGTCGAGGCTCACGGCGGCCGGGGTGACGCGCACCGCGGCGTGCGCCGGGGCCGACGCGAACAGGAGCGTGAACAGTAAGGCCACCGTCGGCTTGGTCATGAAACCACCAGTTTGGACAAGCGAGCGGCGGAGGGGCAGCCAGGCGGGTGCGGAAGGTATTAGAGACTATACCCCGGCGCGGGGGCGGAAACTAGAAGGAATCTGTGCCTTGATTCGCCGCTTGCGGCTTCGCAGGTTGCGAAGCCGCAAGCGGTGATGCGTCTCACTTCTTCCGCGCCTTCGCCAGCACGTCGGCGAGCTTCACCGGGGCGCCCTTCTGGCGCTTGCTCTCCTCCGCGGCCTCCATGAACGCGAACAGCTCGATCGTCTCCTCCGCCGACACCGGCGACTTACCCGTCTTGAAGAACTTCACGATCTCGATCGCGACCCCTTCGTAACCCATGTACTTGTCGTTCGTCGGGACGACGCCCTTCACCGGGACGCCGTGGCCGTAGACGCCGGCCGTCGAGACGCCCTTGCTGCCGAACACCGTCGCGCTGTACTTCGGCGCGCCCTTCCGGATCCCGCGATACGTCCCGACGCGACCGTCCTTCCACTCGCCGGTCACCACGTCGGCGGTCTCGGTGCTGGTGCGCGTCACCGACACGCAGCCTGGTCCCATGATCGTGTACAGCGTTTCGATGCCGTGGATGGCATGCCAGTACAGGTCCGGGTGGTGCGCCTCGCGGGGCGCGCCGCCGTACACGTCGGCGCCGAGTACGTCGCCGACTTCCGGGTGGTTGCGCATCCCGATGAACCCCGGACTGAAGCGGTGCTGCGAGCAGGTGAAGATCGGCGTCTTGTGTTCCGCGGCCAGCCGGTAGATTTCCACCGCGTCGGCCAGCGACGCCGCGAGCGGGCGCCCGACGTACACCGGCTTGCCGGCCTTCAGGATCGGCTTGAGCTGTTCGAGGTGCGCGCGCCCGTCCACGCTCATCAACAGGATGACGTCGCACTGCTTGATGACTTCTTCCGGCGTCTTGAGGACTTCCACGCCCATCTTCTTGATCTGCTCTTCCCACTTGGGAAGGTTGGTCACGCTCTCCTCGATGTCCGCGCTCCCGGCCGGGAACGCGGCGACCACCTTCAGCCCGCTGAGGTTGTCGGCGGCCTTCGGCGAGTGGAAGAGCTGCGTGAACGCGACGGTCTGGAAGTTGTCCAGCCCGATGATCCCGACCTTGATGGGCGCGTCGGCGGCGCGCACGGGCGCGACCGGCGGCGCCGCCGGTCGCGGGCTTTCCGCGAGTAGGAACGCGGTGGGCAGCAGGGCGAGGAGAAGTGCGACGCGGGTCATGGCGGGAGCCTTGTTCGGTGGGAGGGCGGAGACAGGAACAGTGTACACACCCAAAGCGAGACGACTTGTTCTCGACGAGCCGGACGCGTGAGCGACGGCCGGGCGGCCGGCGCCTGGGCTTGTACCCCGGAGGGGTTACACTCCTCAGCCCCATAAGCATCAAGTTAAGCCGAAGTCCAAGCGGGATACGTCGTTAAGCAATTCGACTGTTCCT
>CANLGS010000262.1 GCA_947490035.1 Gemmataceae bacterium | reverse complement strand
GAACAGGAAGGGCGATTTCAGCCCCGCCATGTACACCCGCTTCCCGTCGAGGCCGCAGATCGTGTTGTGTGCCCCGCTCTTCGTCTCGATGTCCGCGGTCACCTTGCCAGTGGCCGCGTCCACGACGTTCCAGATGTCCTTCTCGAAGGAGGGCACGAACAGCGTCTTCCCGTCGGGCGTGCCCGCGAGCCGGTCGCACCCCTGCGGCAGTTCCTTGCCCCAGTCCGTCTTCTCGCTCACGAGGTCGACGCAGTACAGCGACTCCGGCGTGGTGAAGTGCAGCTTCTTCGTGGCGGCACACGCGACCACGCCCTTTACGTTCCGCGGCTTGGCGGCCTTGCTCGCGTCGGTGGCGATCCGTTTCACGAACTTGTGCCCGGCGTCGATGTCGAACACCAGGACGCCGGCCCCGCCGAACTCCAGGTAGTCGCGGACGCCGGGGCACACGACGTACAGCCGCCGGGAGGGCGGTGCGTCGGCCCGAGCGGTCGCGGCGAGCGGGGCGACGAGCGATGTGGCGAGGAACGTGCGGCGGTCCATGACGGCACCCGGGAGAGTGGAATGTGTCGGTTCGCGTCAGTCTCGGTGTTCGCGCGCGTGCGGTCAAGCACCCGCGCGGATACACTTCCGGTGTCGCACCACGCCCGCGGGTCGATCGGCCACGAGCCGTTCGACAGTTCGACCACCGGCGTGCGCGAAGGACAGCCGGTAACCGAACCCGACGGCCCCGAGAAGACAGCCATGCCCGGTCATGTGTTTATCGTACGCGGCGACCTGCGCAAGCTCGCCTGCGACGCCCGGCTGATCCCGTGCAGCCGTCAGGCCCGCCCCCGCGGCAAATGGTTCTTGCCCGACTTCGACGGCCCCCGCCAGGGCACCCCCTTCGCCGACGGCGGGCCGCGGGTCCAGCCGCTGCCCGACCCAGTCCCGAGCCGCCCGCGCGAGTGGATCGGCCTGATCGGCCAGTGGGGCCAGCCGGTGTCGTGGTACGGGGACGGGGCGGCCGAGTTCCTCGACGCCGCGGCCGACGCCATCGTCGCGGCGGGCGGGCCGCCGCTGTTCGGCCGGGCCAGACCTCTCCTCGCCCTCCCGGTGGTCGGCACCGGCTACGGCGGGGCCGCCGAGATGGCCGGCGAGGTCGTCCAGGAACTGCTCCCCCGGCTGAAGGCGTTCGCCGCCCGGACGTTCCCGGGCGGGGCCACGTTCGACGTCGCGCTGGTCTGCTTCGACGCCGCCACCCACGCCGCGGCACAGGCCGAGCGGGTCCGCTCGGCCGACTGGCCGACCGACCTGACCGACTCGCACCGGGCCGAGGCCGACCGGCTGGCCGGGCACGCGCTGCGGGGCGAACTCGCCCTGTTCCTCGGGGCCGGGGTGAGCGTGGCCGCGGGGCTGCCGAGCTGGGGCGGGCTGCTGACCGAACTGGCCGTGCGGGCGGGGATGGCGGCCGACGAGCGGGACGCCCTCGGGGAACTGCGGAGCGCGCTGGACCAGGCTACGGTGGTCGAGCGGCGGTTGCAGGCCGGCGGGCGGACGATCGGCCGGGCGGTGGCCGACATCCTCGGTCCGCACCGGCACTACGCCCTGGCCCACGCCCTGCTCGCCGCCCTGCCGGTGCGGGAGGCCATCACCACCAACTATGACCGGCTGTTCGAGGACGCGTGGGGCCTGTCCGACCCCGACGGGCTGGCGATCCTGCCGGGGACGATCCGGCCCGACGCCCGGCGGTGGCTGCTGAAGATGCACGGGTGCCTGTCGGACCCGGACCGGGTGGTACTGACACGGTCGAGCTACACCCGGTACGACGAGCAACTGCCGGCCCTGTCCGGGATGGTGCAGGCGTTCCTGGTGACCCGGCACGTGCTGTTCGCCGGGTTCTCGCTGACCGACGACAACTTCCACCGGATCGTGGACGCGGTCCGCCGGCTGCGGGGCGACGGCAGCCCGGGGCACCTCGGGACGGCCCTGTCGCTCGGGTCCGGGGGGCTGGCCGAGGTGCTGTGGGAGCGGGACGTGCGGCGGGTGCGGATGTCGGAGTCCAAGGAGGCCGCGGCCGGCTTCCCCTTCGCGGAGGCGGCCCGGCGGCTGGAGGTGTTCCTCGACTACCTGGTGTCCCGCACCCGGGACGCGGCCCACCTCCTGGTGGGGGAGCGGTTCGACCCGCTCCTGACCGCGGGCGAGCGGACGCTGCGGGACGCGCTGGCCCGGTTCGCCGCCGACGTGACGGGGGAGCACGCCGCGGCGGTTCGGGGGACGGTCGCGTGGCCGCGGGTGGAGCGTTTGCTCCGCGGTTTGGGGTTCGAGCCGCCTGCCGACGCGGGCACGCGGGCCGAGTAACGTGTCTCGCCCGGCCCGCGTTCGCTCGCTACTTCCGCTCGTCGCACCTTCGCGGCGAACCCCTCGCACATGTTGCCGTCGAGGGTGCTGACCAATTCGTCTCACAAGGACGGGCCGCCGTTATGCCGCCCGCTGCTCGGCCCCGGCCAGCCACCGCTGAACGCGGGTCAGTTCTCCGGCCCAGCCCGCCGAGAGCCGAACCGCCAGGAACCGGGCGTACAGCAGGTCCAGCGTTTCCAACAACTCCCGCAACTGATCGGCCCGCTCGTCCAGTTTGGCCCGTGCTTCGGTGACGTCGTCCGGCAGGGCCGGCATCTTGCACGAGCCCACGGCCAGCGTCTCGGCGTGCAGGGTCAGGTCGTACTGCTCGGCGTGCCGCACCAGCGTCAGCCCCATCTTCCGCGGCAGCTTCCCGGCCTGCACCGCCCGGCGGGCCTCCGGCAACCGGGTCGGCCCCTCGCTGGCGATCGTTTCGCTGCCGGTCACCCCGCGGGGGCAGTCCAGCGACAGGGTGCGGGTCGGCATCAGCGTCACCTCGCTCCCGTCGCTCAGGGCCACGGTGTCCGTGTCCGTGTCGGTCAGGAACCAGAGCCACAGCAGGTACTCGTTGCCCAGGAAGTCGGACCCGCCGCCCGGCACCCACGCGACCTCGGTCCCGGTCCCCGGCACGAACGCCGACGCGTCGTCGGTGGGGACGGCCAACCGGAGGCTGGCCGCGGTGCGCTCGGCCTGCCGCCCCGCGGTGAGCAACTCCAGCGGAAGCCCGAAGGTGCGGGCAAACAGGTCCGAGAAGCGGTCCACCTGCGCCGCGGACGCGGCCCCGAACAGCACCTCGTTGGTGGCCCGGTCCCACAGCACCGGGGTGCACTTCCGCTTCTTGAACCGCCCGTCCTTCGCTTCTTGTTGCAACCGGTCCTGTGCGCTCTCCTTCGCTTCTCGTTTCTGCTTCGCGGAGGCGAACCCGCTCGGGTTGTCCCTGGCGAGGGCGGTCAGGTCGGCCTCGTAGTACGCCTTCAGCAGGTCGCCGGGCAGCCGATCGGTGTCCACCCGCAGATCGAAGTGGAGCGTGTCGTTGATGACGTTCTTGGCCAGGTCGAAGTCGAGGTCGAGGACCGACTTGCCCGCGGACCACCCGGCCTCGACCCCGTCCGCCGCGGCAACCGTTTGTCGCCCGGCGGCGAACTCGCGCAAGCGGTCGAGTTGCTCGTCGTCGAACTGTCGCGGAGCCTGACCACCGACCGCGAACCGAAGGAACGTAACCCGCCCGGTGAAGAACCCCATGCCCGTGACCCCCTCGTGGTGCGAACGCCGAGTGCAGCTTCAGTCATTCGGCCACCGGAGAGGTGCGAGTGCAGGTGACGTGTCGCCCGTCACCGCCAAACATCGGCCGCCGGTCGTTCCCGTCGCCACAACCGTTCGGGTCGGAGCAACAGTTACGTTCTTCCAGCGGTTCGGAGCAGCCATCCGCCATCGACCCAAACGACGGACTGCTCCGTACGGGTTCCCCCACTTCTTCGCCCGTTCCCCGGTCGGAGCGGTCCTTGCAGACGGTGGCATTCCCGACCAGAATACACTCCGGCACCACGGATCGCCTCGTTCCGTCGATCGGCTTCGGCAACCCGTTCGGCCCCCTCGGCCTGCAATAACAAGAGGAGCCCGCCCATGGCGAAGGAATCCCACGACCAGCGGCGGAAGAAGAAGCTGGCGGAAGAGCGGCGGAAGGCCCGCCAGAACCAGTCGTCGGCCTACCTGGGTGAAAAGTACAAGACCGACGAACTGATCCCGACGTGGATGCACACCGAGATCGGCATTTACCAGACCTACGTCATCTCCGAGCGGAAACTCCTGGACCAGACGGTCGTGGACGCCCTGGAGAAGTTGATCGGCATGATGCGGACCGGGCCGCTGCCTCCGCTGCCGGAGACGGCCGAGATCCGATACGAGGTCGGCCGGGAAGAAGACCTGGTGATCGAGAACATCCGCCGGAGTTGGGCCAACCACTTCGCCACCGAACGGCGACCGTTGCGAGACGACCTGATCGGCGTCCTCCGCACGATCCTCGGCTCCATACAGAAGATGAAGGCTCCCGGACCCCGGTCCCAGAGCTACATGCACCACATCGCCGGGTTCCTGACCAAGAAGCTCGGCGTCTCGGTCCGGGCGGTGTCCGCCGACCTGAAACCGCTCCCGGAACCGAACGAAGGGGAACTCGTGCGACTCGGTCGCCTGTGGTGTGCCGGCGGCAACGCCGAGGCCCGCACCGGGTTCCTGGAACGGGTCACGTACCTGTTGAAAACCGGACAGGCCACCCGTGTGATCGACGACTGCCACCTGCTGTTGGGCGAAGTGTCCGACCCGTCATCACTGGTCGTTCCCGAACTGACGCTGCTGATCCAGAAGGCCCGTGACTCGCTCCTCACGGAGATGGGGTGAGTGGGAGCCGGCATCCGTCCGTGCCTATCGGGCCGGGCGTCGAGAACGTGGTCGTCACGCCGAACGCCCTCAAGAGTCAGTTCGGGATCGGGTGTCCCGCAGACAACCGCGAAACTGTCGATCGGGCGGCAGCAATACCGCGACGACCTACGGCGACACACTCCAGACTTCGACCAGCCGCCAGTTCCTTCCGACCTTCACCACGGCCCCGCCGATGTCCCACCCGACCTCGCAAAGATCGGTGACCGGTTTGGGTACGGGAACCGGCCCAATCACCGTGGGGCGAGCCGTCAGCGGATTGAGCCAGAGCTTCCCCGATTCGATCCGCTCAATCGAGAAGTGATCCTGGATCGCGTCCCCGTGGCTGGCAGGTGCGTGTTCGTCGAGGTAGCCGGTGAGCAGGTCGAGGACGCTCTGGGCGTTGGGCAGATCCTTCGCGGCCTCCCCGGCCCGCTCCTGGGCGTACCCCGTGTCCGCGACGTAGCCCTTCTCGGCCAGCCACTTGGCCAGTTTCTTGGTGACCGTGCCCGCGGCCTGCATCGTCTCCCGCCCGCACATCACCTTCGTCGGCATGAAGTAGCCCAGAAACTCGCCGTACCCGGCCGTGATGTCTTCGGGTCCGAACGTGCCGCAGAACGTGCCACCGGCTTTCGTAATCTTGTTGGCCTCGTCATCGTGCCCCGGCCAGTAGCCTTCCAGGTAGGAGGTGTACAGGCTGATGACGGTCTTGTACTTCGAGAAGGTTTTCTCGGCGATCCGGGACTTCTGATCGGCCAGGAACTCCTCGAACACCTGCGTGATGGTTCTGGTCGGTGGTGGCGTTTTCATGATCGTCTCGGTTGTTGGAGATTCAGGAAGACCACTGCGAGATAGCCCACACGTCGCAATCCGCATCAGGTTCGCCGGGCGTCTTCCTGGCCGGCCTGGGCGACAAGCGAACTGGAATGCGTTTTCCGCTCCCGTGCGGCCGGTGTTTCAGCACACGCGACGTTACCACGGCGGACCGGTGATGTCTTCCAGTTCGGGCAGTGATTCCGCGGGAATCGCCACCCGCACGGACCGGGCCACGCCCGCTTCTCTGGTGATGAGGCCGAGTTCCTCCAATTTCACGACCATGCCGTGAGCCGCTGGCGGCGTGACCCGGAAGAACTTGACGAGGTCGGTTTCGGCCGGTCCCCGGCGGTGCAGTTTTCGGTACAGGTAGATGAACGCGAGGAACTGCCCCTGTCGAGGAGTGAACGATACCTTCGTGCTGCCCTTCCGCTCCGTACCGGCTTCTGCCGGAAGCGAGTCATCGACCTGTGCCTTCGCGACTTTCGGTGCCGAGGTGAGCGATTCCGGGGTCAGGGCGTATTCCGTCATCCAGAACTCGATAATGTCCTGCACGAGCGGGATCGAGGCCGGCGTCAGTCCCGTCCCGTGGCTCGAATCGTACCGCTCGGCGTACTGGCGGGCGGTCTGGTACTACTGCTTTGCACGACTCATTTTCTCTGGTGGGTTGAAGGGTGGTCTTTGTGTTGTTGCTTGGCTTGTTGGAGGAGTTTGTGAACTGAGGTGTGTGCCCCGGACTGTTTTGCTTTCGCTTGGACGGGTCGACGCTTCTTGTTCACCG
>CANLGS010000261.1 GCA_947490035.1 Gemmataceae bacterium | reverse complement strand
GTGAACGAACAGCCGATCACGAACGACACCAGATCGTCGCGCCAGAAGCGGGTGACTTCGGTCACGTCCTCGACCAGCTCGCCGTTCTTCCACACGCGGTACGCGGGCAGGTCGGTGCGGAGGTCGCTGCCCGGTGCTACCAGTTTTGCTTCCGTGTCGCCGGGTTCGGTCACGTCGAGGAGCGGGCACGGCTTCGGGTTTCGCTGGCAGAACAGCAGGAAGTCGAACGCCCAGTCGCGCGGCAGAATTACGAGGTTCGCCTGAACGTATCCCAGTGCGAGGCCCGGTGTCGGCGCGGTAAGTATTCCTTCGCGGCACGCGGCGCGAACGTCGGCCCCGGTTGCTCTGCTCAGGTCAGGCATCACGACTCCAGTATTTCGCGAATGCGGACGAGCGGCTTCGCGTACTCGTCCCACGTCAGCCCGTCCACGGTGGCGGTCTGTTGGCCGGTCACGCCGTCTACGAGCGGCCCTTCGCGCACCATGACTTCCAAAATCTCGCGCTCGCGGTCCGGGTCGAACAGGTCGGCGGGCGGCTTCACCCCGCGAAGCACATACACGCCGGCGGCGAGCGCGTACGCACCCCAGTTGCTCACGCCGACAACGATCAGGTGATCCGTCGGCACGCGGCAATGAATGAGGTCGCCGTTGGGGATGTTCTTCACGATGGTCTCGTGCGGAATCTTCCCCATGCCGATCTCGTTCCCGCCGTCACCGATGCCGATGGTGAGAGATGACCTAATGGTGCCAAGATCGATGGATTTCGACCTTTTCCTTTTGAGGGGTTTGAACCTAATCGCGAGTTCAGCGTTCTGATCCTCGGTGATGTCTTTGCCGCGCATGGAGTAGTGCCGACCGCCTGCGCCGGGGCCGCTGCATTCGATTACGACGTGATGCGACCAGCCTTCTGGCCCTACGTCCACAACCGGCAGGTCGCACATCTCGCGAGCAGCTACGAGACTTTGGGCGACCTCGCCTCGCACGTAGGTGAGCGTGTGAATGTGGCAGCCGAGTAGCGCGCGTTGGAGGAATATAACGCCCAATGGCCCATCGGTTTCAAATGCCGGTGGTGTTGCGGAAGAGATGTAGAACCCAGTCGTGAGAGCCACGATGGGACTTCGGTGTTCCGTGATACTTCGGCACGCGGCAGCGAAGTCGCCCGCAGTCGCGGTGAACAGGTTGTCGTCAGGGTCGCGGGCGAGACCGCGGTTGCCCGGATCGGTTTGCACCGCGGCCAAGATCGCGGCGAGCTTCTCGTCGGTGGTCATGGTGTGGCCTGCGAAGCCGCGAGCGGCTAGGAAGCATTGAGCAGATAGGCGAATCGGCCGCGCCAGAGCTTCGGCACGTCGGACTTCGCGGTGATCGGTTCCTTCGTCGTCGGGTGCAGGAACGTCAGGCTGCGCGCGTGCAGCGCGATCGAGTGGCCGAAGGGGTGGTCGCTGCCGTACTTGGCGTCGCCGTAGATCGGCGCGCCGCGACTCGCGAGTTGCACGCGAAGTTGGTGCTTCCGCCCGGTGTGCGGGCGGAGTTCCAGCCAGATCAAGCCGTTGTGCCTGGCTCGCACCTGGACCAGCAGCCGCGCGAACTGCGCGCCCTCGGTTTCTGGTTCGACCACCTCGACACGCATCTTCGGCTCGTCCTTCTTCAGCCAGTCTTCGAGCGAACCGGTGTCCGCCGTCGCCCACGGCGCGGCCTTCGCGCCGCGCACCTGATCTTCGACGACGGCCCAATAACACTTCTCGACGCCGCCCTCGCGGAACTGCTCGCACAGCCGCGCGGCGGCCTTGCTCGTGCGGGCGAACAGTAGCGACCCGCTCACGGGCTTGTCGAGCCGATGGACGACGCCGAGGAACACGTTGCCGGGCTTGTCGTACTTCTCTTTGAGGTACGCTTTCACGAGCCGGTCCACGGTCTCGTCCTTGCCGTCGAAGTGCGTGGTCGGCCACCCCGCCGGCTTGTTCAAAGCGATGCAGTGGTTGTCTTCGTACAGGATGTCGAGAGCGTCCGCGAATGACATAGCGTCACATCATAGCGGAAGCGCCCGGCGCTCGAAAGCGATGTCCGCTTCGAGCGCGTCTGCGAGCGCGAAGAGTTCGTCTTCAAAATAGCGGTCGCCGGTCAGTTGCACCGCGAGCGGCATTCCGTCGGCGCCCCACGCGAACGGCAGCGACACGGTGGGCAAGCCGGTGTAACTCCACGGCGCGTTGAACGCGGGGTCGCCGGTCGTTTCGGCGGTCGGTGCCGGTCCGGTCGTCGCGGGTGTGATGAGTGTTCGCCATCCGTCCACGAACGCACGCTCGATCTCGTCGCGCATCGTCTTGTAGTGGTTCATCACGTTGACGAAGTGCGGCGCGGACGTGGCGTTGCCGTGTTCGATCAGGCTGCGAACCTTCGGCGGGTAATCGTCCGGGTGCCGCGCCATCCGCGCGCCGTGATACGCGGCGGCTTCGACGGCCATCACGGTGTACTGGAAGTTCGGCGCGTCCGCGAACGACGGCGGCAGCGGCAACTCGTTCCACGCCCACTTCGCGGCGCGAGTCTTGTCGCGGAACGCGTCGAACGCGGCGCGCATCTCCGGGCCGGCGGTCGCGGGGAAGTCTGGGAGCGCGGACAGTGTACGCCGCCATGCTTGCTGCTGTTGTTCCACCTCGCTGCGATAAAGGTACGGGCGCGGGGCGCTCTCGTCGTCGTATCCGGTGAGCGGCTGAAGCAGAAGGGCGAGGTCTCGCACGCTGTTCGCCATGATGCCGACGTGATCGAGACTCGGCGCGAGCGGCAGCACGCCGTCAACGCTCACGCGGCCGTGGGTCGGCTTCAGGCTGTACACGCCGCAGTAGCTCGCGGGGCGCGTGATCGAGCCGCCGGTTTGCGTGGCGAGCGCGCCCAGGCACATGCCGCACGCGACCGCCGCCGCCGAACCGCTGGAACTGCCGCCCGGCGTGCGGTCGAGGTTCCACGGGTTGCGCGTCGGCGGCGGGTCGAAGCTCGCGTAAGCCGTCGTCACCGTTTTGCCCATGATGACCGCACCGGCTTGCCGCAGGCGTGCCACGCAGGTCGCGTCGCGGCGGGCGTAGCTGTTCGCCCAGCGCTTCGAGCCGCACGCGGTCGGCATGTCGAACACGTCGATGATGTCCTTGATGCCCACCGGGATGCCGTGCAGCGGCCCGCGGTTCTGACCCGTCTTCAGTTCGGCAGTCAGGCGCGAGGCTTGTTCGCGCGCGCCGTCGCGGTCGATGTACACCCACGCTTTCACGCGATCTTCGTACCGGTCGATGCGCGCGAGGCATTGTTCAAGCAGCTCCGAAGGCGTGAGTTCGCCGTTGCGGATGAACTCGGCCGCGGCGGTGATTGTCGTTGGTTCCATGGTTCCCCCACGAACACGGTATACGGTACACAGGGCTTCCGCCCTGTGTACCGTATACCGTGTACAGATTACGAAATCCCCGAACCCGCCGGTGCGTCATGGCCCAAACCTACACGCGGTTGCTCTACCACATCGTGTTCAGCACGAAGGGCCGCGAGCCGTGGATTGATCCGGTATGGCGACCGGAGTTGTACGAGTATATCGGTGGAATCGTGCGGAACCGCAAGGGCGACCTGTTCGCGGCCGGGGGTGTGGCCGATCACGTTCACCTGCTGTTGCGTCTCACCGCCAGCCGTGCCGTTTCGGACGTGGTGCGGGACATCAAAGCGAATTCGTCGGGCTGGCTCCACGAGCGCGGCGTGATGCCCTTCGCGTGGCAGGACGGGTACGGCGCGTTCACCCTCAGCCCGAACGCGATTCCGGGCGTGCCGAACTACATTAACAACCAAGAATCACACCACGCGCGGGAATCGTTTCGCGACGAGTTCCTGTACATGCTCGCGGAAAGCGGCACCGAATTCGATCCCGAACGGCTGTGGGAATGATGTGTCTTCCGTCACGGTAGCACAGGGCTTCCGCCCTGTGCTATAGACGGCGACCCCTCCGGTGTGCAAAACCGAATACCGGCACGCGGAGTCTTGGTATTCCGCCCCGGATGGGGCCGGCGTCTGTAGCACAGGGCGGAAACCCTGTGCCCGCGATGCCCTGTGTGCGAGTGGAGTGAGCGATGACGAAAATCAAATGCGCAATCCTCGGCGGGTCCGGTTATACCGCCGTCGAACTCATCAAGCTCCTGCTGCGGCACCCCGGCGCGGACATCGCCGCGATCACGTCGCGCCAGTCCGAACACATCGCGGACCTTCACCCGTCGTTGCTCGGAAGGCTCGATGTGAAGTGCGAACCCTTTGATGCGGACGCGCTCAAGGCGAAGGGCGTGCAGTGCGCGTTCGGGTGTCTGCCGCACGGCACCAGCATGGAGAGCATTCCGCCGCTGCTCGCGCGCGACATTACGGTGATCGACCTGAGCGCCGATTACCGGTTGCGCGACGCGAAGGTTTATCAGGAGTGGTACAAGGAGACGCACCACGACGCGAAGAACCTGGCGCACGCGGTGTACGGATTGCCTGAGTTGTACGGCGACAAACTTCCCGGCGCGAAGCTGGTCGCGAACCCCGGCTGCTACCCGCAGACCGCGATTCTCGGCCTCGCGCCGCTGGTCGCAAACAAGCTCATTGCACTCAGCGGCATCATCATCGACAGCAAGAGCGGCGTGAGCGGTGCCGGGCGCACGCCGAAGCTGAACTTCCACTTCCCCGAATGCAACGAGAGCGTCACCGCCTACGCGGTCGGCACGCACCGGCACACGCCGGAGATCGAACAGGCGCTGAGCGATATCGCGGGCGAAGCGGTGTCGGTGATCTTCACGCCGCACCTCATGCCGATGGATCGCGGCATCCTCAGCACGATCTACGCGACGCCCACGCGAGCCGTGAATGAAGCGGAGTTAGTGGAACTGTATCGAAGCTACTTCGCGGACAAGCCGTTCGTGCGCGTGCGAACGAACCCGCCGGCGACGAAGGACACGGTGGGCACGAACTTCCTCGACGTGTGCGTGAAGGTGGTTCGCGGTAAGGTGCTGGTGCTGGCGGCGGAAGACAACCTGATCCGCGGCGCGAGCGGCGTGGCCGTGCAGAACTTCAACCGCGTCTTCGGCTTCGACGAACGCACGGGGCTGATGTGATGGCTCTTGGTGGACCGCGACCGTAAGGGAGCGGGTGTCTCACTCAGTAGGACTCGCGTCGAACACCCGCTCCCTTACGGTCGCGGTTCACCAATCGAGGGGCGATGATGGACCTGTTGTCGCAACACGAGGCGTTTCTGCGGGCGATCTTCGACGCGCCCGAGGACGACACGCCGCGCCTGGTGTACGCCGACTTCTTGCAGGAGAACGGGGAAGAGGAGAGGGCGGAGTTCATTCGCTACGGGTGTGAGGCCGCGCGACTGGCCGACGACGACCCCCGCCGAATCGATCTCCAGGCGGAGGCCAACGCGCTGATTCGGAAGCAGCGCTCGCAACCGTGGCCGTGGAAGCAATCGAACGTCGTTCGCGGATTCCCTGAACACGCAGGCCCGCTGCCGCTGTACGGGTCGTACCAGGAAGACCCAGACGGCTTGAGAAGGGTTGTCGTCTCGTGGTCGCCGGAGTGGTTCGGGGCAAGGTCGGCCCGGTTCCTCCCAGGCAGCACGCGCATCGGACCCGAGCAAGTCGAAATCTTCCTCGGCTTGCCGTTTACTCAACAGGTCACCGCTTGGGACTTCAGCGGAGAAGTGAGGGAGATGCCCGCCAGTTCAGGGCCGGGAACCGCGGAGACGTTCGCGCTGATCGAGTTAAACGTCCAATCGGTCATCACGACGGCGGGCGTCCAGGCACTCGCACGGCACCGCGGGGCGCGGCGTATCACTTCACTCGACCTTCGCAACAATAACCTCGACAACGACGCGGCGAGAGCATTGGTGAAGTCGCCGTACCTCGACAACCTCAAGCGCCTTCAGTTGCTTGAAGGCAACCGTCTGCGCGGCCGCGTGTGGCAGCAGGTGATCGAGCGCTTTGGCGAAGATGTGGTGGGCTAACTCTTGTGACACAGACATTCCTGTCTGTGCTGCTTTCCAAGTCAAAGCCGCACAGACAGGAATGCCTGTGCCACGAAAGAAAGATATGAGACTTCTCATCGCGCTTGCGTCGCTGACGCTTCCACTTCACGCCTTCGGCGCCGAGCCGAAGCTGTCGGCGAAGGTCGAGAAGGTCGCGCCGCCGGACGCGCTCGCGCCGGCGGTCCGCAAGCTGCTGGACGAACAGGCGCTCGTCGTGCGCGACGGCGACGCCGAACTCCTGGCGGTGTGGTTCCGCACCGAGATCCCGGCGAAGGCCACCGCCGAGCAGATCAAGAACGGACTCACCTACCGCGAAATCCCCGAAGGCACCCTTATCGGCGCGATCCGCTTCCCGGCGAAGTTCAACGACTTCCGCAAGCAGGAGCTC
>CANLGS010000260.1 GCA_947490035.1 Gemmataceae bacterium | reverse complement strand
CCACACGTCCGACGGGTCCACGTCGCGGCCGACGTGCGCGACCGCGCCCGCGAGCGCCGAGCGCGCCACGTCGTCGCGGTCGTGGTGGTCGTCGCCGAACCCGCCGCACACGAAAAAGTCCCACAGTTGGAAGTAGTCGAGTTTGTGCATCGCGCCGGCCCGCACGTTCCCGGTGAGCAGCCCGAGTACCACGCCCGGCTTGCCTCTGATCGCCGCGAGCAACTCCGGCACGCCGGGGCACACGCTCCCGCCCTTCGTCTTCAGACTGTTGGGTAAGTGCGACAGGTATTCGTCGCGCAACTTCCGCTGGTTCTCGGTGGTTGGGTCGATGCCGTGAACGCGGAGCAGGTCGCGCGTGATGGCGGTGTCGGTGCGGCCGCTGTAGGTCACCGCGTCGCGCAGTTCGGCCACGCCGAACGCGGACACGAGCGCGGCTTCCATCGCGAACTTGCCGGCCCCGCCCGTGCGCACGAGCGTGCCGTCGATGTCGAAGAGAATGATTGGCATGGGGCCGTTATACTGAAGCCACTTCTCGGAGACTTCCCATGCGCGTCCTCGCCATCGGCGACGTTCACGGCTGCCTCGGCCAACTCGACGACCTGCTCGCGTGGGTGAACCCGACGCGCGCCGACGACCTCGTCATGCTCGGCGATTACGTCGATCGCGGGCCGGACTCGCGCGGCGTCATCAACCGGCTCATCGAACTGAAACAGTCGCGCCCGGTGGTGTGCCTTCGCGGGAACCACGAGATCATGATGCTCGCGGCGCGGTACGGCGGGCGCGACGACCGCAAGCAGTGGCTGGGCGTCGGCGGCACGCAGGCGCTCGGCTCCTACGGCCCCGCGACGGGCGTCAGCGGCACCTTCGACGACATCCCCGGCGGGCACTGGGAGTTCCTCGAAAACGAACTCGTGCCGTACCATGAGACGGAACACTTCATCTTCGTCCACGCCGGCGTCACTTACTCGGACAAGGTGGACGAGCAACCGGACAACGTGCTGTACTGGGAGTTTCTCGGCGAGCACATGATGCACTATTCGGGCAAGACGGTGATCTGCGGTCACTCGTCGCAGCGGTCGGGGTTGCCGAAGGTGATCCCCGGCGCGGTGTGCATCGACACGTGCGCGTACAGCGGCGGCTGGCTAACGTGCCTCGACGCGCTCACCGGTCGATACTGGCAGGTGGACGCGCTCGGCCGCAAGCGCGAGGGCTGGATTGATTACGAAGACGAGTAGGCGAACCCCGCCCGCAAGGGCGGGGGTGAAGGGTTGCGCGACAAACACCCCCACCCTTGCGGGCGGGGTTCACCTTACTTCACGGCTTTGGCGTCGAAGTGCGGGTTCTGGATCAGCCCGATGTGATTGCCGAACGGGTCCGCGACCGTCGCCACCAAGATGTCCCCGCCCACGTCCTGCACCGGCTGCACGACGGTCGCGCCGAGCGCGACGACGCGCGACCTCGGCCGCGATGTCGGCGGTACCCCAATACGTGACGGTGCCGCCCGGCCCCGGCTCGCCTTCCGGTTGCAGACCCAGCTCGAACCCGCCGACGTTGAACCCGACGTAGAACGACTTGTCGTGGTGCGGCGCCACGCCCGCGAACAGCGTGTACCACGCCTTCGCCGCGTCGAGTTGCTCCGGGCGGACGTGGGCGATGAACGTGCGAAGGCCGAGGATCATCTGTGTGGCTCCGTTCGGCGGCATTGCCGAGAGAGACAATCGTACCCGCTACGGGAATTTGAGGAAGGTCAGCGCGGCTTACAGCCCGATTCGCTGACGCGCCCGAGCGAACCACGACGGCGGGCGACCGCCAACACCTTCCCGGCCGATCACGCGGCCCTTCGGGTCGAGGTAGACGAGGATGTCGAGTTCATCGCCAGACTAGAGCAGAACTTTGTGGAAGCCGGGCGGAGAGTTCTTGGTGATCGAGTCCGGTCCGCCCGTCTCACTATACGTTCGCAATCCGATTACTTCTTCGACCTCAGCTCGAGTCATCCCAATCTGGATTCGCTCGACGTTCTCCCACCGGATACCGGGTTCGGGCGGGAAGGGACGACCGAGATAAGCGCACAACGCTGCAAGCCCTAACAGGACGAATCCCGCGACGGTCCAGTACACACGATTGTCCACGGCTTCTCCAATCTCGCCTTTGCACTCTGCGAACCGCGAAGAACCTCTTTCGCTCGCGCCACGATTGCGGATAGCATAACACTTCCCGCCGGTGAACACCTGGAACGCTCATGCACCGCTTCGTTCTCCTCGCCCTCGTCGCGCTCGTCGTTGTCCCCGCGGGCGCGGCCGAACCGCACTGGTCGTTCCAGCCGGTGAAGAGGCCCGCCGTTCCCGTCGGTCGCGACCCGAAGGCGGCCCGCAACCCCATCGACGCGTTCGTCGCCGCCAAGCTCGGTGACAACGGGCTATCACTCTCGCCCGAAGCGGACCGCCGCACGCTCGTCCGGAGGCTCAAGCTCGACTTGCTCGGGCTGCCGCCCACGCCCGAAGAGGTCGAAGCGTTCGTGAAAGACAAGGACGCTGACGCCTACGAAAAGCTCGTGGAGAAGTACCTCGCGTCGCCTCACTACGGCGAGCGGTGGGCGCGGCACTGGCTCGACGCGGTGCGGTTCGCCGAGACGAACGGCTTCGAGACGAACCAGCCGCGGCCCACCGCCTACCACTACCGCGACTACGTCATCAAATCGCTCAACGACGACAAGCCCTACGACCGGTTCGTGCGCGAGCAGTTGGCCGGCGACACGCTCGGCGCGGACGCCGCAACGGGCTTCCTCGTCGGCGGCGCGTGGGACGCGGTGAAAAGCCCGGATGTCACGCTCACGCTGAACCAGCGCGCCGACGAACTGCACGACATGATCGGCACGACCGGCTCCACGTTCCTCGGGCTGACGGTCGCGTGCGCGCGGTGTCACGACCACAAATTCGACCCCATCCCGCAACTCGACTACTACCGGTTCAAGGCGGTGTTCGCGGGCGTGCAGCACGGCGAGCGCCCAGTCCGCACCGACGGCAGCAACGCAAGCGCGAAGGAGACCGAGAAACTGCGCGAGCAACTCGCGGACCTCGAAGCGAAGTTCGTGGCGCTGGAGCCGCTCGCGGACCCGGCCGCGACCGACACCCGCCGCGCCGCCGTCAACCCGCGACTCAACACCGAGCGATTCAAGCCGGTGAAAGCGAAGTTCGTCCGGTTCGTGGTCTTCGAGGCGAGCAGCGCCGAGCCGTGCATCGACGAACTCGAAGTGTTCAGCAGCGGTCCGAAGCC
This sequence comes from Gemmataceae bacterium, assembly GCA_947490035.1. Classification (GTDB taxonomy): domain Bacteria; phylum Planctomycetota; class Planctomycetia; order Gemmatales; family Gemmataceae; genus Gemmata. The sequence goes on along the minus strand of CANLGS010000260.1, from coordinate 3,130 downwards.
GGTGAACGTGGCGCTCGCGACCGCCGGTGCGAAGGCGGCTGCCTCCGGCACCTACCCCGGCGCGCCGAGCCTGCACAGTCTGGCGTTCGTTCACGACGGCAAGTACGGCAACGGCCGCAGTTGGATCTCGAACAAGCCGGGTCGCGGGTGGGTGGAACTCGAACTCGCGGAGGCGGCGCTCATCGACCGCATCGTGTGGTCGCGCGACCGCGAAGGCAAGTACGCGGACCGGCTGCCGACGCGCTACCGCATCGACGTGTCGAACGACCGCGAAGCGTGGGTTGTGGTAGCTTCGTCTGACGACCGCCTTCCGTTCGCGGAAGTCGCGTCCGCCGCGATTCCCACCGGGCTGACCGTGGCCGAGCGCGTCGCGTGGGTGAATCTGACACAGCAGATCGCGGACGTGCGCAAGCAACTCACCGGCCTCGCTCGCGGGTCGATGGCTTACGCGGGCCGCCTGATGACGCCCGAAGTGACGTACCGCCTGCACCGCGGCGACGCGACCCAGAAGAAGGAAGTGGTCGGGCCGGGCGCGCTCAGCGATCTTGGCTCGAAGCTGACCATCCCCGACAACGCGACCGATGCGGAACGCCGCGCGGCGCTGGCGAAGTGGATCACCGACCCGGCGCACCCGCTGACGGCGCGCGTGATCGTGAACCGGCTGTGGCAGCACCACTTCGGCGCCGGCATCGTGGACACGCCGAGCGACTTCGGCAAGAACGGCGCGAAGCCTTCGCACCCGGAACTGCTCGACTGGTTGGCGGCGGAATTGGCGACCCCCGACCACAAGGTCGGGGGTGGCGCACACCCCGGCCCTGGCGGGCCGGGTTCGCCTCAACCCTGGTCCCTGAAGCACATTCACAGGTTGATCGTCACCAGCGCTACCTATCGCCAGGCTTCTGCGTCGAACGCCACAGGTCTGGCGAAGGACGCGCAGGCGCGGCTGCTGTGGCGCTACCCGCCGCGGCGGGTCGAGGCCGAACCGCTGCGCGACGCGGTCCTCTTCGTCAGCGGGAAGCTCGACCTCAAGATGGGCGGTCCGGGCTTCGACCTGTTCGAGCCGAACGCGAACTACGTGAAGGTGTACACGCCGAAGAAGCAGTTCGGCCCGGCCGAGTTCCGCCGCATGATCTACCAGTTCAAACCGCGGATGCAACTCGACGACACGTTCGGCGCGTTCGACTGCCCGGACGCCGGGCAGATCGCGCCGAAACGCAACGTCTCCACCACACCGCTGCAAGCGCTCAACCTGCTCAACAGCACGTTCATCCTTCAGCAGGCGGGGTACTTCGCGGGGCGCGTCGAGAAGGACGCCGGCGCGGACATCGCGGTACAGGCGAAGCGCGTGTTCGCGCTCGCGTTCCAGCGACCGCCGACCGAGAAGGAACTGGCCGCCGCGACGAAACTGGTGAAGGACCACGGCCTCGCGGCGCTGTGCCGCGCCGTGCTGAACGCGAACGAGTTCGTGTTCGTGGATTGAATCAAGACGAATGCGGCCGCAGATGACGCAGACGGACGCGGATCAGAACCAAAACAAAAGCCATTTTGAATAGTGTTTGCTGCCTTTAATCTGCGTCCGTCTGCGTCATCTGCGTCCGTCTTATTCTTCCGCTTGGAGGCGACCGTGAGCATTCCATCCCGCCGCGACTTCTTGGCTCATGCGGGCACCGGCCTCGGCGGGATCGCGCTCGCGGCGCTGCTCGCGGAGCAGGGACTGCTCGCGAACGACGACACTTCGCCGCTGCGCCCGGACATCAAGCCGGATTCGCCGCTCGCGCCGCGGAAGCCGCACTTCGCGCCCAAAGCCAGGCGCGTCCTCGCGGTCTTTTGCTCCGGCGCGGTCAGCCACGTTGACACCTTCGACTACAAACCGGAGTTGGTGAAGCGCGACGGCCAACCGCTGCCGGGCGCTGAGAAGTTGGTCACGTTCCAGGGCGCGCAGGGCAACCTGGTGAAACCGCTCTGGGCGTTCAAACCGCGCGGGCAAAGTGGCAAGATGGTGTCGGACCTGCTGCCGAACCTCGCGGGCCTCGCGGACGAGATGTGCTTCGTCCACTCGATGACCGCGAAGAGCAACACGCACGGCCCGGCCGAAAACCAGATGAGCACCGGCTTCACGCTCGACGGCTTCCCCAGCACCGGCGCGTGGGTCAGCTACGCGCTCGGCAGCGAGTGCCGCGACCTGCCGGCGTTCGTCGCCATCCCCGACCCGCGCGGCGTGCCGCAGGTCGGGCCGAACAACTGGGGCAGCGCGTTCCTTCCCGGAGTCTTCCAGGGCACGCCGTTCTCCGCCGACAAGCCGCTCGCGAACCTGAACCGCCCGGCCGCAGTCTCCGCGAAGGCCGACGCCGACACCCGCGACTTCCTCAAAATGCTCAACGACGACCACGCGAAGGCGCGGCCCGGTGACGCGCAACTGAGCGCGCGCATCGCGAGTTACGAGATGGCCGCGAAGATGCAGTTGCGCGCCGCCGAGGTGGCCGATTTGTCGAAGGAACCCAAGTCGGTTCACGAGGAATATGGCACCGGCGACAAGGACAAATGGAAGAGCGGCTTCGCGCGGAACTGCCTGCTCGCGCGGCGGCTGTTGGAACGCGACGTGCGGTTCGTGCAACTGTTCAACGGCTCCTACGCGATGGGCGAGGGCGTCGGCAACTGGGACGGGCACAAGACGCTGAAGTCGCAGTACGAGACGCACGCCGCGATCCTCGACAAGCCGCTCGCGGCGCTGCTAACCGACCTCAAGCGCACCGGGCTATTGAAGGATACGCTGGTGGTATGGGTGACGGAGTTCGGGCGGATGCCGACGTTCCAGAAGGGCGCGAGCGGGCGCGACCACAACCCGAAGGGCTTCACGGTGTGGCTGGCGGGCGCGGGCGTGAAGCGCGGGCACAGTTACGGCGCCACCGACGAGTTCGGCTATCAGGCGACAGAGAAGCCGGAAACGATCTACGACCTGCACGCGACGATCTTGCACCTTCTCGGCCTGAACCACGAGCGGCTGTCGTTCTACCACAACGGCATCGAACGCCGGCTGACCGACGTTCACGGCGAGGTGATCGAGGGCGTGTTGGCGTGATTCGACCGCCCAGATACCGTAATTCGCCTCCGCGCGATGACCTTTCGGATT
>CANLGS010000259.1 GCA_947490035.1 Gemmataceae bacterium | reverse complement strand
TTGGTGTAGGTCGCGTGGATCATGCCGTGGCACTGCGAACAGATCAGCGCCACGTCGTCGCTGGTGCCGCCCTTCGACTTCGGGAGGCAGTGGTGTTGCGTGAGATCGGACGTGTCGAACCCGCGACCGCACAGGCCGCACGGCGTCGGTTTGTCTTCGTGCATTTCGCGCCCTCGCGAGCGGCGCGGCGTCAGCCCGCCGGTGTACTTCCAACTCCCAGGAATGATACACTGAACCGCGACAGGTTCGCGCCTACCCCGAAAGGACACGCCTCATGAACGCACTCCTGCTCTCGCTCGCTCTCGCGCCCGCGGCCGACCCCGACGACTGGAAGGCCGCCGAAACCGCCAACCTCAAGAACATCAAGCAGCTCACGTCCGACTACGTCCGCGCGGGGGAAGGGTACTTCTCGCCGGACGGCACGAAAATCATCTTCCAGGCGGAAGAGAAGGACAGCGGCAACCCGTTCTACCAGATGTTCGTGATGGACCTGAAGACCGGCAAGGCGACCCGCGTCAGCCCCGGCAACGGGCGTACTACATGCGGCTACTTCCACCCCGAAGGCAAGCGGATCATCTTCGCGTCGAGCCACGAAGACCCCGACACGAAGAAGATCCAGCAGGCCGAAATCAAGCAGCGGATCGAGGACAAGAAGAACGGCACGCGCCGCCGGTACTCGTGGGACTTCGACCCGCACATGAAGATTTACGAGGCGAACCTCGACGGCACCGGCATCAAGTGCCTCACGCCGGACGCGAAGGTGTACACCGCCGAGGGCAGTTACTCCGCCGACGGCAATCGCATCGTGTACAGCGCCGGCAACGCGGGGAACGTGCAACTGTTCGCGATGGACGCGGACGGGAAGAACGCGAAGCGCATCACCGACGTGGCGAACTGCTACAACGGCGGCCCGTTCTTCAGCCCGGACGCGAAGAAGGTCGTGTTCCGCGCCGACCGCAAGGAAAAGGACCGGCTTCAGCTTTACGTAATTAACAGCGACGGCACCGGCGAGAAGGCGTTGACGGACGACGCCAAGTGGGTGTTCTGGGCGCCGTACTGGTACAAGGACAACAAGCACATCATCTACACCGGGGCCGATCACTCGAACCCGCTGGCGCCGCCGAACTACGACCTGTTCTGGATGAACACCGAGACGGGCAAGAAGGCGCGGATCACGTTCGCGCCGGGTCAGGACGTGCTGCCGGTGTTCAGCCCGGACTACAAGAAGGTGATGTGGACCAGCAGCCGCGAGGGCGGGAAGCCGGCGCAGCTGTACATCGCCGACTTCACCCCGCCGAAGGACGAGTAGCCGCTGCGCGTTACTTTGTGGGGCAAGCCGCCGGCCTGCCCCACAAAGTAACGCGATGTTGTGACCCACATCAACGGCCACGATCCCAGCCACGCCCGCGACGCGCAAGAACCTCGCTTTCTCTTGCTCCCCCTTGCACTTCGGCCGGGAGTGAGCGACAATCACACCACCTGCCGAACTGTTCCGCCGGAACGTCTCACCCGCCGACCACACCCGCCGAGGGTTCTACCATGTCGAACCACGTCCGCTCCTGGGCGGTTCTGCTCGCCGTCGTTACTTGCGTTGCAACAGGGGGCTTACGCCCCCCGCTCGCCAAAGCACAATCAGGCGACGTGAAGAGCGTCGCGGTTCACCCCGCGAAGGTCACGCTCACCGGCTCCGACGACGCGGTGCAACTCGTCGTCACCGGCACACTCGCCGACGGGCGGCTGGTCGATCTCACCTCGGACGCGGCCTACGCCGTGACCGACGGCAAGTCGGCCGCGGTACTCGCGGGAGGTCGCGTCGTGCCGAAGGCGGACGGCACCTCGGAAGTGGTCGTCACGGTTAGCGGGCTGACGGCGCGCGTGCCGCTCGCGGTGAAGAGCATGGGCGAGAACCTGCCGCTCAACTTCACCAATCAGGTGGTGCCGATCTTCACGAAGCTCGGCTGCAACAGCGGCGGGTGCCACGGCAAACTCGCGGGTCAGAACGGCTTCCGGCTGTCGCTGCTCGGCTTCGAGCCGGACCTCGACTTCATGACGCTCGTGAAGGAAGGCCGCGGCCGGCGGCTGTTCCCCGCGAACCCCGACGCCAGCCTCTTCCTGATGAAGGCCACCGGCCGCGCGCCGCACGGCGGCGGCAAGAAGATGGACCCCGACAGCGACGAGTACAAGGTCGTGCGCCGGTGGATCGCGGCCGGCTCGCCGTGGGGCGAGGAGAAAGACCCGAAGGTCACGAAGATCAGCGTGTTCCCCGAACACCGCGTCCTGAGCCGCCAGAGCAAGCAGCAGTTCGCGGTGTACGCCCACTACTCCGACGGCACCGTCGAAGACATCACGCGCCGCGCGCAGTACGAGAGCAACGATCCGGAAATCGCAACAGTGGAGGAACGCGGGTTGGTCCGCACGCTCGGCATGAGCGGCGAGGCCGCGGTGATGGCCCGGTATCAGGGGATGGTCGCGGTGTTCCGCGCCACCGTGCCGCTCGGCGTCAAGACGCCCGCGTGGGACTTCGCCGAGAAGACCGTGGTGGACAAGCACACCGCGAAGAAGTGGAAGGAACTCGGTCTGGTGCCCTCGGAGTTGTGCAGCGACGAGCAGTTCATCCGCCGCGCCACGCTGGACATCACCGGTTCGTTGCCCACGCCGAAGGACGTGTCCGCGTTCGTCGCCGACACCAGCGCGAACAAGCGCGATCTTCTGGTCGATAAGCTCCTCGAAACGCCGGAGTATGCGTTCTTCTTCGCGAACAAGTGGGCCGACATCCTTCGCGTCAAGCGCCGGCAACTCGCCGAACGCGCGCCGGGCACGTTCGCGTTCCACGAATGGATTCGTCAGCAGGTCGCCGCGGACACGCCGTATAGCGAGTTCGCACGCGCGATCATCGCGAGCAGCGGCGACGAGCGGAAATCCCCGCCGACCGTGTGGTACAAGGAGATCGACAAGGCCGAGCAGTTCGTGGACGACATCAGTCAGGTGTTCTTGGGCCAGCGACTCGCGTGCGCGCAGTGTCACCACCACCCCTACGAGAAGTGGTCGCAGGACGACTACTGGGGGCTGGCCGCGTTCTACGGTCGCATCGGGCGCAAGGACGTGCGCCTGCCCACCGCCGACGCGAACCGCCAGGACAACCGCATTCAGACGATCTTCGTTCGCGTCACCGGGAACGTAACCAACAAGCGCACGCTGAAGCCGGCCGAGACGAAGCCGCTCGACGCCGACATGATGACGGTTTCCACCGACGACGACCCGCGACAGAAGTTAGTGGACTGGATGACCGACGCGAAGAACCCGTTCTTCGCGAAGACGGTGGCGAACCGCTACTGGGCGCACTTCTTCGGTCGCGGGATCGTGGACCCGCTCGACGACATGCGCATCACCAACCCGCCGTCGAACCCCGAGTTGCTCGACGCGCTTTCCAAGAACTTGATTGACAACAAGTACAGCCTGAAGGCGCTTATCAAGACGATCTGCAAGAGCCGGACGTACCAACTGTCGAGCGCGCCGAACGACTTCAACAAGCACGACAAGCAGGCCTACGCCCGCTACTACCCGAAGCGGCTGCAAGCGGAAGTGCTGCTCGACGCGCTGTGTCAGGTGACGGACAGCCCGTCGAAGTTCAACGGCCTGCCGGCCGACAAGAACGCCCCGAACCGGGCGATCATGCTGCCGGACGAATCGTTCGCGTCGTACTTCCTCGACGTGAACGGCCGCCCGCAGCGGATCAGCGCGTGCGAGTGCGAGCGCGTGAGCGAAGCGAACCTCGCGGCCGTGCTGCACATGCTCAACAGCGACGAGGTGCAGGGCAAGATTTCGCGCGCCGGCGGCCGCGCCGACGTGCTCTCCAAAGCGGACGACAAGCGGTCCGACGAGGAGAAGGTAACGGAGATGTTCCTGTGGGTGTTCTCTCGCAAGCCGACGAAGGACGACGTGTCCGCGGCGGTGGAGCACATCAAGAAGCTGGAAGCGAAATCCGGCGCGGCCGGCAAGAAGACCGCCTACGAGAACATCCTGTGGGCGCTGGTGAACACGAAGGAGTTTTGGTTCAACCAGTAACGCCCCGTTGCTTCCTTGATGTAAACAAGGCCAGGGGAAGCCCTGGCCTTGTTTGTACTGTTTGTCCTCAAGCTGCGAGTCAAGCGATGTCTATTCCAACTGACAGCAAACTCGCTGATTGGGAAGAGGCGTGCCAGCGGGCAACAATTTGTCCTGGAAGATGCTCTCGGTTCCGCGGGCGCGCCGGGTCTTCTTCGGCGCGGGAGAATCCGCGGAAGTGGGTGGCGAATCTCGAAGGGATGCGCATGATGTGAGATAAGTGTACGCAGTGCCACTATTCGTTTGAACGGAACAACAGAGCCACCTTCTTACCACCTCTCGCTCCTGCGACCTTCGGGATAAGTTCGAGCTCGGAAGCGAACACCGCCACGTTCATCTCGTCATCCGGGTTCACCTCGTCGGACTCGACAGGCGCCATTTTGGTCGCGCTAGGTCTGTGCGCGCGCCGTCCACAGACGACCATTTCCGGACCGAAGTGAACGCCTCGCGGCTTCGCCTCTCGCGGCGGCGCGCGAAGCGACAGAGCAGGGGCTTGTTAGTCCAGGAGAACCGCGCCATGCGATCAACCGCCTTATCCCTGTTCGTGTTGCTGGTCGCGCCGGTGTGCGCTTGCGCACAGGAGCCGTCGCCGTCGATTGACCAGCTCATCGCAAAAATCGCCGACCTGCGCAAGCAGCAGGCCGAACTGCGGAAGCAAGAGGAGGGCGCCGCCGCCGACCTGAAACTCCGCCTCAAGGAACTTCAGGACCGGCTCGACCAACTCGGCCTGTTCGGGCCGCCGAAGCCGCCCGACCCGAAGCCGCCGGAACCGGTCGATCGGCTGCGCGCGAAACTGAAGGCCGCGTTCGACGGCGACGGCGCGGCGCTCGAATTCAAGCGCGAGCAGGCGAAGGATTTGGCCGCGCTCTACCGCCAGGCCGCGGCGCTGGCGGCGGATGTCACCGTCGCGACCAGCGGCGACCTGCTGAAGCGCGTGCGCGACGCCGGCAGTTCGCTGATCGGGCCGGACGCGCTGAAGGACGTGCGGCGCGCCGCCGGCGCGGAGCTTGCCGCGGCGCTGCCGACGGACGCGCCGCTGAGTGACGCGCAGCGGGATCAAGCGGCGAAGTTGTTCGTGAGGCTGGCCACGACCCTCGAGGAGATCGCGAAATGAGTACCGACAACCCGACCCCGGCGAAGTTGCCCACCTGCTCCGAGAAGTGGTGGCACCCGTACATCCCGTGGCTGATCCGGCTCGCGATCGTGGTCGTCACCGTGGTCGCGACCAAGCTGGCGCTGCCGCCGGCGGTGGTCGAGACGATCAAGGAGATTCCGGTACCGGTCGCGCGGCCTACGCCGCCCCTCGACGAGTTCAGCCCGACTCCGCCCGACGCGCGGTTCGCGAACGGGTGGGTGAAAGACGAAGACGCGGTCCGGGCGGTCGCCGCAACTCTGACTCACCCGGTGTTCGCCGACACGCCCGCGGGCAAGGTCGAGGCGGTGCCGGATCGCGTGTACCTGTGGGACCACGCGAAGACCGCGCTCGGCCGGCACGTGCCGACCCGCGACCAGGGCGGCGTCGGCTCGTGCGTGTCCTTCGGGGCGGCGTGCGCGGTGGAGTACGGCGAGTGCGTGACCCGCGTCGCGGCCCTCAAGGCCGGTCGGCCCCCGCCCGACTTTCGGGACATCGCGCAGGAGGTGATCTACGGCGGGAGCCGCGTGCAGGTCGGCGGCGGGCGGATCCGCGGCGACGGCTCGGTCGGCGCGTGGGCGGCGCAGTGGTGCCGCGATTACGGCTCGGTGCCGCGCGGCAAGTACGACGACTACGACCTGTCGCGGTACTCGGAGGCGACGTGCCGCAAGTTCGGCAGCGGCGGCTGTCCGCCGGCACTCGTCGCGACCGCGAAGCTCGCGCCGACGAGGTCCATCAGCCAGGTCAAGACGGTGGACGAGGCCAAGAAAGCGCTCGCGAGCAGCTACCCCGTCACGGTCGCCTCGGACGTCGGGTTCGGTCAGAGCGGCCCCTACACGCGCAACGCGAAGGGCCAACTCCGCGCGTCCGGGTCGTGGGCGCACCAGATGTGCCTGATCGGTTACGACAAAGCGGGCGGCTTCTACTGCATGAACTCGTGGGGCGAGAAGTGGGTGTCCGGCCCGACCGGTCCGGGCGATCCGCCCCCGGGCGGGTTCTGGATCGAGGAGGCGACGGCGGCCCGGATGCTCGCCCAAGGCGACTCCTGGGCCTTCGGAGACCAGGTCGGGTTCGCCGCCCGGCAACTCGACTGGAACGTGCGCGCGGAACCGGCGCGTGCCCGGTTCCAGCGGTTCGCCCGGTTCCCTACCGAAGGAGTTCCGTCATGGTGAAGTGTC
>CANLGS010000258.1 GCA_947490035.1 Gemmataceae bacterium | reverse complement strand
GGCGCGTGAACGATGCTTGCGCGATCGGCCCGCCCGCGAGCGCGTTGAGCAGCGTGGACTTGCCCACACCGGTGCCGCCCATGAGCATCACGACGAGCAGCGGCTTCTCCACATCGAGCGTTTCGGCCTGCCGCTTGAGGTCGTCCGCGAGTCCTTCGAGTTCGGCGCGCTGCATCATGGAGAGCGGGAACTTGCGGCGGGTGTCGAGCCACGCGCGCAGCGGGCGTTCGAGACCGCGCAGCAAAGGCGCGAGCGTCCGCAACAGCGGCGGCGGGGGCGCCTCTTCGGTGTTGGCGAGCGGGGGGCATGAGCCACTCGAGTCTTCTTCAGCGCTCATGCGGTTGGCGGCTCCGTGTTTTGTCTTTGCCCTCTCCCCTTGCGGGAGAGGGGTGCCGCGCTTCGCGGCGGGGTGAGGGGTGAGACTTCACGCGCGTTGAGCCTTACCCCTCACCCGTCGGCGAAGCGCCGCCACCCTCTCCCGCAAGGGGAGAGGGCAAAACCGGCGCCTTCGGCTTCGTCATCTCGGCGACCTTCGCCGTCACGCGCGCTTCCATCGCGCGGATCGAATCGGGCACGCGGCGCAACACCTGTTGCAACTTCTCGAACGACGTGCCGCCGGTCGTCGGCCACTCCGCGAGCCACGCCGCCAGCGGCACGGACAGCGAACCCGTCACGAGCGATTCGCGGTGCGAGCGGACGCGATGACGCGCGCCCTCCGCCACGGCGCGCGTCGCAAGCTCCGTGAACTGGTGCGACGCGGACACGCTCAAAGGGATGAGCAGCAGGTACCAACCCGGCGGCCAGGTGAACCACACCGCACTGCCGATGACGACGAGGTCGAGCGCGAACTTGCCGCCGCGGAGCGTGTACAGCAGCGTCAGGTTTTTCTCCAGACCATCGACGAGGGCTTTGCCGGCTTGCTCCAGGTCTTCGGATTCCTTCAATTCAAAGCCGCGGAAGTCGGTCGCGAACCGGTCGCGCGCCTGCGGGCCGAGTTCCGAGTCGAACCGCACCGCGATCTGCCGCCACAGCGACTGCGGCTGCGTGCTCGCCTTGCGCAGCGACTCAGCCTGGAGCGTGTCGAGCCAGCTCGTCAGCGCGCCGGTCAGCACCGTTTGCTCGGACAGGTTCAGCACGTCGGGCCGCGCGACCAGCCCGAAAACGTAGTCGCGCGTCCAGCGGTACGGCGAGCGCAGTGCCCAGAACACGCCGCCGAGCACGCGCCCCGCACCGGGCAGCTCAAGCAGGTCGGTGAGCCGTTCGCGGAAGCGGTCGAAGCGGCGGAACTGTTCGCCCGAAAGGTACTCGCGGCGGTAGCGGTCCTCGAACGCGACGCGACCCGCGTTCACCGCCGTCTTCCACGAATCCAACTCCGCGAGGTCGCGTCGCGCGACATCCAAGAGACCGTCGCCGGCGGTGCTGAGGTACTTCGCCGCGTTGGTGACCGTGCGGGCGCGCGTCAGGTCGTCCGATTCGCACTGCACGAGGATTTGATTGAGCAACTGGACGCGGTACTTCGCGCCGGCGCCGGTCGGGTCGGTGCGATCGGCGACGCTCAGGTGCGGGATCGCGACGACCGGCACGGCGGGCGTTTCGCCGTTGGGCATCTTCGGCAGGCGCCCCAGAATCTCCTGCTTGAAGTGTTCGATGAACGCGTCGGCGTCCTGCGCACGCATCTTCGTGAGCGCGACGACGACCGCTTTGCCGGCCTTCACCAGCAGGTGAAGGAACTCGGTCGGCACGGCGTCGTTGTAGCGCTCGTCGGACGCGACGTACACGATGACATCGGAGAGCGCCGCCACTTCCATCAGCCGCGCGACGTAGCCTTCGGACGCCCACGTCGTCATGTCGGGGCAGTCCCAGATGACGAACTCGCCGAGCGGGTGCGCGTACTTCTCGTTCGCGCTGGTAGGTACCGGAATGCGCTTCACCGCGTACACGTCTTCATCGGCGTTCGCGGGCTTGTCGGACGTGAGCCGGTGCAGCGGTCCCATGAAGCCGATGTAGCTGGGCCACTGGAAGCCGCGTCCGGGCGGCAGGAACGCGGTCGGGTGTCGCGTGAACCCGGCTTGCGGGTTCGCTTCCGCGACCTTCGCGCCCGCGAGGAAGTTGACGACGGTGCTCTTGCCCGCGCCGGCCCCGCCGACGACGCAGACGTGCAACGGGCGCGCCGGCTGGCCTTCGAGGAACGGGCCGATGACATTCCGGGTGAGCGCGCTTGCAAGCCGCAGCGTGCCAGCGTGCGCGGCCAACTCCGGCTGTCGGCGGCAGTGGTCTTCGAGCCAGCGGAGGTCGTCGGCCAACTGGCCCACGGCCGAGCGGTGTTCGGTCGGTTGCATGGGGGTATTATTGGGAAGTGTTTGGTGTTTGGTGTGTCGTGTTTCGTGTTTTGGCGAGCCGGGAGCGTCAGCGACCGGAGTGGCACGACCCAAACACCAAACACCAAACACCAAACACTAACTACGAAATGCGCTCTTCGCATTCGCCTGTGGCTTGCGATCCAGCGCGAACGCCTGCAAATCCACGCACGTCGGCTTCCCTGTCAGCAACTCGGTAATCGCCTGCGCGGTGCCGATGGAGAGTTGCACGCCGGCGCGGAAGTGTCCCGCCGCGACGAACACGTTGTTCCAGCCAGGCACGGCGCCGATGAACGGCAACCCATCGCGCGAACCGGGCCGCAACCCGGCCCACGCGGTTTCGAGCGCCGCGTTCGCGAGTGGCGGAACCGTCCGGCGCGCGAACGCGAGCAACCCTTCGATGCCTTGATCGGTGGTGCGCTTCTCGAAGCCGGCTTCCGGTTCTTCGGTAGACCCAATGAGCGTGAGGCCGTCGCCGCGCGGCACGATGTACCGCTTGCCGAGCATCAGCACGCGCGAACAACTTTCACCCTTTAATAGCGCGACCTGCCCGCGAACCGGGTGGACGTGCGGCGTGTGTCCGAGCGGACGCAGCAGCGATTCGCTCCACGCGCCGGCCGCGAGCAGGTAGCGGTTCGCGGTCACGCGGTCGCCGTTCGCGAGGCACACCGCCGACACGCGACCGCCCTCGAAGTGCCACCCTTCCGCGCCGGTGTGAGGGTGAAGTCGCACGCCAACGCGCTCGCACGCGGCGATGAGTGCGCGCAGGTGCCACGGGTTCCGCACCTGCGCGCAACCGGGGAGCAAGTGCGGTTCGCCTTCGACATCGCCGAGCGGTTCGAGCGTCTTCGCGTCCGCGAGGGTGAGGCGCTCGAAGGCGATCCCTTCGGCGCGCCACACATCGGGCACGCCCGCGTCTTCGGCCGTGAGGAACTCGATGCCGCCGCAGCGCCGGTAGCCGTTGTCGATGCCGGTGAGGTCGCGCAGTTCGGAAGAGACCTCCGCGAAGCGCACCGAGCCGATGCCGCGGAGTTTGTCGATGGGAGTGGCGGCGCGGTCCGGGTTGCCCGGCGGGATGATCCCGGCCCCGGCCCACGACGCTTCGCGGCCGAGGTCGCCGCGGTCGCACACCGCGACCGACGCGCCGGCGCGCGCGAGAAAGTAAGCCGAGGTGAGGCCGATGATCCCGCCGCCGATGATCGCCACGTCTGGGTGAGACATGCAGAGATTGTAGGGGCGAAGAAGAAGAGCCGCAGATAACGCAGAGGACGCAGATCAAGACAGAAGAGAAAGAGTGTTCTGAAGAACTGTCTTCAACTCTTCTCTGCTGTCTTGATCTGCGTCCTCTGCGTTATCTGCGGCTCTTCTTCTGTGGGTCGTCTTCGCTTTACTCAGGCCGCCATCTTCGTCTTGCGTACCTCGCCGAACACGTTCAGCAGCGCCTGGTAGTGGTGCTCGAAGGTCCACTTCGCGCCGGTCTGGCGCGCGGCGCTCGACGCCTCCGCGCGGTAGGTGCGGTCCGTGAACCGGTACATCGCCGCGGCCAGTTCCTTCGCGGCGTGCGGCGTGTCGATCACCGCGCCATCCGTGGGCGGCGTGAGCAGTTCGCTCGCGCCGTTGTACTTCGTGGTGACCACCGGCAGCCCGCACGCGAGCGATTCCAGTGCGACCAGCGAACACGGGTCGTAGAACGTCGGGTGGACGAGGAAGTCCGCCCCGAAGTAGCAGTTCTTCGGATCGTCGCGGTGACCGAGGAACACGACGCGGTCCGACACGCCGAGCTTCTCTGCCTCGCGCTGATACCGCCCGAACTTCGGGTGCCCGACCACGACGAGGCGGAACGGCCTGTCGCGCGGCACCAGCTTGAGCGCGTGCAGAAGCGGCGACAGCCCCTTCAGGCGGTAGTTCATCGCGACGAACAGCCCGACCGTTTCTTCCGGGAACACCATCCACCGGCCGCGCTCGTCGTGCCGGCGCTTCAGGCGGTCGTCGGCGGCGAACCGCATCGGGTCGATGGCGCTGCGCACCACGCGCACCGACTCCGGCGGCACGCCGTAATACTGCTCGAAGTGCCGCTGCACCATGAAGCTGTTCACGACGATGATGGGCTTGTTCGGCCCCAGATACTGCTTGCGTTCGAGGCGCGCGAACGACCACGCGGCCGGGTCGAGCCACTTGCCGAGCGCCGCGACCCCGCGCGAAAGCGCGTCGGGGAACTTCAGGAGGTTGTGCGCGGCGCTCGCGGCGTGCAGCCCGCCTTGCGGGTAGAGGATGTCCTGGCCCCACGTCTTGTCGAAGCCGATGCTCACGTCGTGGCGGTTCTGTTTCAGCGCCGCTTCGCACGCGGCGCCGAACCGCCACGGGCGGAGGAATCGCGGGCCGCCGGGCACGTCGATGCGGTGGAAGTGCGTCGCGGTCGGGAGCGCGTTGGCGTCCCATCGCGAGGCGTACAGGTGAACCGCGTGGCCGTCGCGCGCGAGCCGCCGCGCGAGGTCGCCGAGGTAGGTCTCGGCGCCGCCGCGGGCCGGCAGCACGCTCTCGTAACACAGTGCGATGTCCATACCGCCCGTCTCCGGTACCGTTCGTAGTGACCCGCTTCAGCGGGTCTGTATCTGGTTTTGTGGCACAGACATTCCTGTCTGTGGCCGTGATCGATCCGGCACACAGACAGGAATGTCTGTGCCACCAGAGTAAAGAGACCCGCTGAAGCGGGTCACTACAAACTTGCTTCACGCCGCGCTCTTCCGTTCATACGGCACCGCGCTCGGCCGCCGCTGGTTGTGCCGGCGGTACGCGCCCCACTTCCATCTCACGAACGGGCGCAGCCATGCGCCCGGACGCTTCCCGGCGGGCCAGTCCTGCCGGTACAGCTTCCAGAACCGCACGCGGTCGCGCGCGGTCACGCCCTCGACTTCCGACGAGAACAGCAGTTGCGCGAGGTCTTTCACCTGCCACAGCGCGCCGCCGATGGCGTGCCGCGACAGCCGGTGCAGGTCGATCATTACGGCGCGGTTCGTCCAGTCGGGCGGCACCGAGTGCGTGAACGATTCGGGGATGTAGAAGTGGCAGAAGTACAGGTCTTTGTGGAACACCTTGCGGCGGTGCAGTTCGCGCGCGAGCCGCGCGAGTTCGGCCGTCAGCCCGCGCTTCCACTTCGCGAAGGTGCGCGCGTCGAGGGCACGGGCCGCGCGAGGAACCGCCTCGTGAAGCGGCAACATGCCGTGCAGTTCTTCGACCGCGAGGAAGCCTTGCAGTTTGCCCCACGGCCCGACGAACTGCCCGGCCGCGACCGGCCGCGGGACCGGGAACCCTTGCTCCTGCGCCCAGCGGATGCGCTGCCACTCCTGAAGCCCCGGCGACCACGCGCGGCCCGGCATCAGCGTCGCGAGTAGCCCGTGCAGCCACGGCAAACGGTAGTGCCGCTTCAGGTACACGCTGAGTTTGTCGCGCCCGTCGGTGAACACCTTCCGCCCGATGGAACGACCCTGCTTTGTGTGTTCGCGGTCGGTCAGCGGCACATGCATGACGCGTTCGGCCCAGCCGTCGCCGGCGAACCGCTCCCAGTCCTCTTGGCGGCGGAGTAAGCGCACCCCGCGGCGCAGCCGGCGCCACAGCGACGACACCGGATCGCCCGCCTTCGGCGCGAGCCGGGTGAGGCTGGTCGAACTGCTTCGCGGGTTCGCGTTCATTCCGCTCCCAACAGTCGGGCCGCGTCGCGGTGGTCACTCGCGCGGGTCGAATCACTCACGCGCCTTACGATCCGAATCGCACGCGGGTCGGCGATGCTGACGCGGCCGTCGCACACCGCGAACGCGGCCTGCGCGTCGGTGAGCACGCAACTCGCCGCGTGCAACTTGTCCACCGCGCGCGCGACTTCCTCGCTGAGCGCGCGGCACTCGACGGAAGATGCCGTCTGGCGCCAAATCCGCAAGGGCACTCCGGGCGGAACCTCGTACAGCGCGAACCACTCGGCGCGAGTTGGGCCGGTGAGCCGCTGGCCGAATGCGAGCAGTTGCGGCGCGTGTACGCCGTACCGCTGGAGGTGGAATAACACGCGC
>CANLGS010000257.1 GCA_947490035.1 Gemmataceae bacterium | reverse complement strand
CAGCTCCGCTTCCAGTTCGAGCGTCTTCCGCTCGGCCGCGTCGGCCCGTTGCCTTTCTGCGTCGGCCCGTACCTTTTCCGCGTCGCGTGCGGTCTCAGCCTCTGTGCGCGCCGTACTCGCCACGCTCAACGCCGCTCGGCGCTGCAAGCACAACTCGGTGTAGTTCCCGATACGTTGACGGTCGCGGTCGTAACACACGATGCGGTCGTCTTCCGCGGCCAAGAACACTTCCACCACTTCGAGCCACACCCAGCCGTTCGGTTCGGGCGGCAAATCCTCATACCCGGTCGGCCCGGCCTGGTAGGCGACGATACCGCCGGGATTCTTACCGCCGCCGTAGAACAGGTCGATGAGAACGTAAATCGGCACACCCGCCCGGTAGAACAGCCCCGGCTTCTCGGCCAGATCCTTCTTCCGGGTCGTCGGTGAGGTCAACTCGACGACGATCAGCGGGCGGGCGCCCATCGCTTTCACCGGAAAGACCGCGACGTTTCGGTTCCACGGACGCGGTTCGCCGTTGAGGACGATCACGTCCGGACCGAGGTTCGGCATCCCCTCCACGCCGAAGTCGATCAGGTGGTCGCCGAACACCCGGATGCCGTCCTTCCCGACCGTCCGCTCTCGGAACACGGCGACGAGGTGTTCGCGATCATCGTTGTGGGCGGCGTTATTCACGACGAAGTCGCCCTCTTGCGGGTAGAGCAGATCGTCTTCAGCGAGCGGCACGCGCCACTGGCCGTCCCTGCGGTCGGTGTGCCGCCAGCCGCGCGCGAACGGGTCGTCGGCCGTCGGCACCGGAGCAGGCTCCGCCATTTCGAGATCGAGTTTCATGCGTTTCCTCCGTGGGGGCGTTCGGCGTCCTTGAACAGTTTGTACTCGATCGAATCGGTTAACGCGAGCCAGCTTGCCTCGATGATGTTTTCGCTTACGCCCACGGTGCCCCACACGGCGTCCTTATCGCGCGATTCGATCACCACGCGCACGCGGGCCGCGGTGCCTTCTTTCGGGTTCACCACCCGCACCTTGTAGTCAACGAGCTGCATCTCTTCGAGTCGCGGGAAGAAGCGGACGAGCGCCTTGCGGAGCGCGCCGTCGAGCGCGTTGACCGGGCCGTCGCCTTCGCTCGCGGTGTGTTCGATCACGCCCGCGACCTTGAGCCGCACGGTTGCTTCCGTGATCGGCGTATTGTTCTCGCGCGCCTCGATGTTCACGCGATACGTGATCCGCTCGAACCACGGCTTGTACAGCGTCAGCGCCTTATCGACCTCCCACGGCTTGTGGTCCTTCGCCACCTTCCGCACCAGCAGATCGAACGACGCCTCCGCGGCCTCGAACTCGTACCCCTTGTTCTCCAGGTCTTGCACCGCGGTGAGGATCTTGGTCATGAGCGCCTTGTCGTGGTTCATCTGGTACTTAGCGGTCTTCGCCAGGATCGTCGAATGTCCCGACAGCTCCGACACCAATATGCGGCGCTCGTTGCCCACGGCTTCCGGCGTGACGTGCTCGTAGGTGGTCGGGTCTTTGGCGACCGCGTGCGTGTGCATCCCGCCCTTGTGCGCGAACGCGGACTGCCCCACGAACGGCTGCCCGTTGCGGTGGTTCATGTTCGCGATTTCGTAGACGTAGCGCGACGTTTCCGTGAGGCGCGTGAGGCTGCCGGGTTTCAGCACGTCGCGCCCGTACTTGAGCGCGAGGTTCGCGATCACGCTGACCAGATCGACGTTCCCGCACCGCTCGCCGATGCCGTTCATCGTACCCTGCGCCTGCGTCGCGCCGGCCCGCACCGCGGCGAGCGTGTTCGCCACAGCGAGTTCGCAATCGTTGTGGCAGTGGATGCCGACCTCGCACGTCAGCGCGCCCTTCACCACCTGCACGACCTCCGCGACGCGCTCCGGCATCGTGCCGCCGTTGGTGTCGCATAGGATCACGACACTCGCGCCCGCCTCGGCCGCGGCGCGGAGCGTGCGCAGCGCGTACGCCGGGTTCGCCCGGTAGCCGTCGAAGAAGTGTTCGGCGTCGTAGAACACCTCGCGGCCCTGCGATTGGCAGTACGCGACCGAGTCCGCGATCATCCGCACGTTCTCTTCTAGCGTGGTGCCGAGTACGTTCGTCACGTGGAAGTCCCACGTCTTGCCGACGATGGTGACGACCGGCGTGTGTGCGTCGAGCAGCGCCTTAAGGCACGTGTCGGTTTCGGCGGGCGCGTTCTTGCGCCGCGTCATGCCGAACGCGCACACCTTCGCGTGCTTCAGGGGAAGGTCGCGCACGGCCTGGAAGTACTCGAAGTCCTTCGGGTTCGACAGCGGGTAGCCGCCTTCGATGTAGTCCACGCCGATCTCATCGAGTCGCTTCGTGAGCAGCAGCTTGTCTTGCAGCGAAAAGTTCACGCCCTCGCCCTGACTGCCGTCGCGAAGCGTGGTGTCGTAGATGCTGACGCGGCTCATGGCGAAACTCGGCGTGGGAAAGAAAAAACCCCGAAGCGTAGGCTCCGGGGTGCGTGCGGCAAGAGTACCGAACCCCGAATCACCCGGTGGTAATAACGACGACCACGCCGATAACGGCGGTCGCGGAGATCACGGCGGGAGCGGAGCGGGTGAACACGGTTCGGTTCTCTCGATGTCGATGTAAAGTTACGCCGGTGTAAGGCGGGAGTCAAGCGCGTCAAGTGAATAGCGCGTCCACGGAGAGACGCCAGCCGGGCACCGCGGGTTCGGCGTCGGCCACGTCACCTCGCCGGAATATCGTGGGCGTGGTCGGTGCGGTGGCGACGTAAGCGGCGACCGTTTCCGCGACGGGATCGACATCCCACACGACGAGCGTTCCGGCCGCGAAGTAGTCGGTGCGCTTTTCTTCGTGTTCGCGCTCCTTCGCGGGGCCGTAGTCGTTCTCGCTCCTCACCTCAGCCGCGAAGTCCGGGTGCCCGGTCACGTATCTCATCAGGTTCGATGGAAGCGGACCGGTGTAGTACGACGAATCGGGCGAGAGCGACTGCCGGCCGGAAGGCAACGGCGAGTGCGGCGCATAGCCGACGTTGTCCTCAACGACTTCCCCGCCCGCACCGGCCGCGATGTAGTCCTCTAGCGCGCGCGTGATCCGGCGCGAAACCTTGCCGGGAAGAAAGCCGGTGCCCATATCACGCACGATCCTTCCGTTGATGAGTTCGGCTTTGCCGTCCACCTTCATCAGGTCGTCGAGGGTCGCGCAGCCCATCGTTTGTGTACTCATCGGTTCTCCTTCACCACAGCTTACCTGCGCCGCGGGAGTGAAGTCAACGTGCGTGGAGTGCGCGGCGCGTTCTGCGCCGCGCACTTCGTTGGGTTACTTCTCGACGGTGATCTTGATCGGCTCGCTCTTGAGCGTTGTGGTCTTGCCGCCGTCCTTGTCGGACAGCGTGTAGGTGGCCGCGAGTTTGTACTCGCCCGGCCCGGTCCAGTACACGTACCGCGACGCGCCGCGGCTGCCGTCGGACAGTTGCTTCACCGGGATGTCGTAGGACTTGCCGGCCGCCAGCGTCACCGACTTGGGCAACTTGAAGTCGGCGGTGAACGCCAGCCCGCTGTTCAGAGCCACCGTGCCGTCGCCGCCGGTCAGCTCGAACGTGTACACGTTCGGGTCGCCGCCCACGTAGATGGTCACCTCGTCCTTCGACGTGTTGGTGATCTGGAGTACGAGGTCCACCGCCGGCGGCTTGGGCGGCTGCTGCAACCCGCCGTCCTTCGCCTTCGCCAACAGTTGAAGCGTCTTCTTGTACTCTTCGGGCGTCTTGCCGCCGCCGTCGAACTTGTACTTGTCGGTCTTCGCGACCACCTTCAGCGTGACCGGCCCTTCCGGCTTCTTCTTGTCTTCCGCGGAGACCGCCGTTGCGGACACGAACAGCGCCGCGACCGCGAGTACGAACCATTTCATTGCAGCACACCTTGAGGGGAAACGGGCGATACAAACCAGACGATGACGGGGCCGACCCGGATTTCTTCTCGTGGGGCAGGCCGCTGGCCTGCCTTCGCTTCGGCACGCCAGCGGCCTGTCCCACCACAATCACCCCAGTGCGACGAACGGCTCGCTCACTACGCGCCGCAGACCCCACCCAGAATCGTCGCGCGCGGGGAAGTCGCTGCGGAAGTGCGTGCCGCGCGACTCGTCGCGCGCCAGCGCCGACGCGATCATCAGGCGCGCGATCGTGAGCAGGTTTTGCAGTTCCCAGCCGGCTTTGCCGTCGAACTCGCGCGAGAGCGCATACCGGCACCAGAACCGCAAGTCTTCCTTCGCTTCGAGCAGACGCGCCTTCTCGCGGACGATGCCCATCTTGCGAACCATCAGGCTCCGCAGCGACGCCATCAGGTCGGCGAGGTCGAGCCGGGCGTCGTCCTCCGCGGGTGGAATCCCGCTGCGCAGCGGGTACGCGGTCATCGCTCGCGGCATTTTGCGAATTTCTTGTGCTGCCCCGCGACCGCAGAGCGTGCCGTACACCAGCCCTTCGATCAGGCTGTTCGACGCGAGCCGGTTCGCGCCGTGCAAGCCGCTGGAAGCGACTTCGCCCGCGGCCCACAGCCCCGGCACCGTGGTGCGACCGTGCATATCGACGGTCACGCCGCCGACCATGTAGTGCGCGCCCGGGCGTACCGGGATTTTGTCCTTCGTGATGTCCAGGCCGAAGCTCTTGCACACGCGGTTGATGCCCGGAAAGCGGTGATGCACCAGGGCCGGATCGAGGTGCGACAGGTCGAGATAGACGTTGGGGTGCTGCGTTTTCTCCATCGTGCGGAAGATCGCTCGCGCCACCACGTCGCGCGGGGCGAGTTCGTGCCGCGGGTCGTCCTTGAGCATGAATCGCTCGCCGTTCACATCGCGCAAGTACGCGCCCTCGCCGCGAACGGCTTCGCTCACCAGGTAGCGCGCGGACCCCGCGACGTACAGCACGGTGGGGTGGAACTGCATGAACTCCATGTCGCGGAGTTCCGCGCCGGCGCGGTACGCGGCGGCCATTCCGTCGCCGGTCGCGACCGGGGGGTTGGTCGTTTCGCGGTACACCATTCCGCACCCGCCGGACGCGAGTACCACCTGCTTCGCCCAGATGAGGAACTTACCCATGCCGTTGCGCGAAACCACCGCGCCGCAACAATTCCCGTCATGCGTGAGAAGATCAATCGTGAAGGTGTCGTCCCAGATGCGGACGTTCGGCCGCGTGCGCGCATGCGCGATGGTGGCCCTCATCATCTCGAAGCCGGTCGAATCGCCGAGCGCGTGAACGATGCGGCGGTGACTGTGCCCGCCCTCGCGGGTGAGCGCGAGCTGGCCGTTCTCCTCGTCGAACTTCGTGCCGAACTCGATCAGCTTCTCGATCTGGTGCGGCGCCTCGCGCACGACGAGTTCCACCACCTCGCGGTCACACAACCCGTCGCCCGCGACGAGCGTGTCCTCGACGTGATTCTCGAACGTGTCCTCGGGCGCGCGTACGCCGGCGATGCCGCCCTGCGCGTAAGAACTGTTGCTCTCGGTGACGCGATCTTTGGTAACGACGAGAACGGACAGGTCGGGCGGGACTTCGAGTGCGGCGCGCAGCCCGGCGATGCCGGCCCCGATGACGAGCACGTCCGCGAAGCGGTGGAAGGTGTCGCGCGCGTCGAACGAGACGAGGTAGCGGTTGGCGCCGGACATGACGGAACCCGTGGAAGAGAGGTGCCGTTAACGTAGGGGAAGCGGGTGAGAAAGAGTATGAGCCGCAGATGACGCAGACGGACGCAGATCAAGTCAAGAAGCAGCGTTCTTCAAAACACTCTGTCTCTTGGTTTGAATCTGCGTCCGTCTGCGTCATCTGCGGCTCATACTCTTCGTCTTCACTTCTTCTCGTTGATGAGCTTATGGAACTTGTCGCGTGCGCCCTCGAAGCCGGGCGCCTCGACGGGCTTGCTGCCACCCGTGCCGACGCTGGTGCCGGGGCCGGTCGGAACGACCTTGCCACCAGTTCCGCCGGTGATCGTGGTGCCCGGTTCGGCGGTGGTCGCCGGCGGCGGCTTGTCGCCGGTCGCGACGCCCTTCTTCACGTCGTCGCGCAGTTTCTCGACGTGCTTCTCGTAGCCGTCGAGGAACTTCTGGTACTCCGCCGGCGTGAAGCCCTGCTTCTTCTGGAACGCCTCGTCGTACTTCTTGCGCTCGAACTCTTCGAGCCGCAGTTCGGCGGACTTGAGCCGGTTGCGGGCGTCCTCTTCCATCGCCTCCTTCGTCTTCGGTCCGTCGCCGCCGCCCGTCTTGGCCGACGGATCGTGCTCCTGCTTCCCCTGCTGGTCCTTCGCCATCTTTTCGAGTTCTTCCTTGAGCTTCTTTTGCTGCTCCGCGTCGCCCGGCTTCTTGTCCTTCATCTCCTTCTGGAGCTTCTCGCGATTCTCCTTGCCGATCTTGTCGTCCAGTTCCTTCTCGGCTT
>CANLGS010000256.1 GCA_947490035.1 Gemmataceae bacterium | reverse complement strand
GGTTCATCCCCGTTCTGGAATCAGTTCGCCGGGGGAACGGAACTTTTCGCTGGAAAAGCAGCGGAATTCACGAGCCGTGTGAACCAAAAACGGGATCGAACTCGAACCAATAATTCCATCGAAAGCCCAACTTCCGATCAGCCTAGGGTGCTGCTACTCTGCGCGTACGGGCTGTTCATGCGCTGGGTCCGCTTGCACGCGGAAACGGGGAATGGGTTCGTCCGGTTCCTCAAACAGGTCCGGCGTGCGATCGCGTTTGAAAGCCCCGATCAACCGAGCCGCTGAGAGCCGTCATGTCGCCCGAAGAATGGCGAACGCTGCGCGAGATTTGTCAGATTGGGAGGGCACCGTGGATCGTGTGATGTTCCGCTGCCCAAAGTGCGGAGCCAGCGTCGCAGCACCTGCATCTTTGGCAGGAGAGGCGTCGCCGTGCCCCAAGTGTGGCGTGGATGTGGATCGGTGGCCCGCGCCGGTGGTGAAGAAGGCTGTTGTTGCGCCAGCGAATCCCCCCAGCCAGTGCATCGCTGGTATTACATGCAGGGCCAACAGCGGCGCGGGCCGGTGAGCCGCTCGCAGTTGTGTTCTCTCACCGAGTCCGGGATCATTCGACCAGCAGACTTGGTTTGGCTTGAAGGAATGCCCGAGTGGGTTGAAGCTGCTTCCGTTCCGGGACTGTTCCCACCTTCGGTCGTGACAGTCACGCCACCTGCACTGCCGGTTCCTGTGCCACACCACGAAGAGAGGGAAGCGCGTTCTTGGCGCAGGCGTCGTCGGAAGGACGATGGATTTGAACCGGGAGCGATGGTCGCGCTTGTCATCGGTACGCTTCTTCTCCCACTCGTGGGAATCATTGTCGGCGCTGTCGGGATCGTGAGCGGAAGCAAGAGAAAGCAGTCACAAGGTACGGTACTCTTGTGTCTGGGAATCGTGATGTTTGTGATCTACTACTTTTCCATCTTGGAGCGGGAGTTCCAAGAGCAGCAGCGGCAAGAACAGCGACAGCAGTGGCGTCGTTGAGAGCTTCCTTCACTTCTTCCCGAACAGCGACCAGCCGCCCTTGTCGCCGCTCTCGCCTTCGCGGAACAGCACGCCCTCGCGGTGGAACTGCCGCACCGCCGCCCACAGCGCCAGCGCCACGCACAGGCCCAGCGTGCCGAATACCGCCGGCGCGTGTTCCCACGGGAACGGGTCGGGCCGCACCGCCATCAGGCGCTGCTGGAACAACAGCGCGTTCGCCAGCGGCACCCACCGCGTGGACGCGTCCAGTTCGATCCCCGGCGTCATGCTCCAGTACGCCAGCGGCAGCACCGCGAAGAACAGCGGCACCATGTAGTAGTTCCCCTCCTTCGTACTCTTGGCGAACACGCCCAGCGCCAGCGCCAGCGCCGCGAACAGCATCGCCAGCGGGATCGCGGCCAGCACGCACGCGGCCAAGCCCGGCAGCGAGATCAGCCCCTGCCCGAACAGGCCCGGCGCCAACAGCGGGGCCGCGGCCACCGCGACCAGCATGAGCGCCACGTTCCACATGGCGGTGCCGAAACTGAAGCACGTCGTCGCGAGGAACTTCCCGGCCACGATCTCGGTGCGCTCCGCCGGGCTGATGAGCAGCGTCTCCATCGTGCCGCGCTCCTTCTCGCCCGCGGTCATGTCGATGGCCGGGTAGATGGAGCCGGTCAGCATCCACATCACCAGCAGGAACGGGATCACCTTCACCAGCATGTCGCGCAGGTCGTCGGCGATCTTCTTCTCGCTTGTCTTTTCCGATTGCGGGTCGCGAACGTCGATGGGCTTGTCGAAGTCGGGCGGCAGCCCGCGGCGCGCGAACCGCGCGGCCTTCAGGTCGTCGGACCAGCGGTTCAGGACGCTCGTCACGCGCTGCGCGGCGAGCTTCGAGTTCTCCTCGCCGTCGCGCCCCAGCACGCGGAACACCGGGCGCTCGGTGCCGGCATTCAGCTTGTCGCGGGCGCCCGGCTCGATCACGATAATCGCGTCCACGTGGCGCGCGTCCAGGTGTTCGTGCAACTTCGCGTCGGTGTCGGCGTCGAGCGGGCGCACGGTCATCGGGGCGGAGTCGAGGGCGGTCGCGGAGTACGACGGGGCGAACTGGCCGTCGGGGCCGAACAGCGGCGGATACACGCGCATCTTGTGTGCCGTTCCGCCCGGCCCGCCGACGAGCGGCGTCAGGTCCGGTTCCAACTCCGGCAGGTGTTCGGCGCCCGCCACGCCGACGACGAGCTTCTTCTCCTTGAGCGCGGTGACGAACAGCACCCCCACGCCCACGAACAGCGGGTACATGAGGATCGGCAAGCCGAGGATGAGGAACAGCGTGCGGCGGTCGCGCAACTGGTCGCGGACTTCGCGGGCGGCAATCAAACGGACGACGGACCAGCGCATGAATCGACCCGGTGCGGTAAACGGTGTTCGGGGTGTTATAGGGCGAAACCCGGCGCGCCGGGCGGGGTAAACTTGAGGCGCCGAGTTCGCGCTTGCACGGCCCCGACGCGGCGCGCATACTGGATTGCGTCCTGTTCCATTTTCGCGTTCGTTGCGGTGCTCTCGGTCACCGCGCTCTTCTTCTCCTTTCTGGAGGTTCCTCGATGTTCTCCCTCTCCCGTGGTCGGCGTGCGTTCACGCTGATCGAGCTGCTGGTGGTGATCGCGATCATCGCCATCCTGATCGGCCTGCTGCTGCCGGCCGTCCAGAAGGTGCGCGAGGCCGGCGCGCGCATGAAGTGTGGCAACAACGTCAAACAAATCGCGCTCGGGGTTCACGGCTACCACGATGCGCAGGGCCGGTTCCCGTACAACGGCGACCCGGTCAACTTCACCGGCTGCTGCAACCAGGGCCGGACCGAGTGGAGTTTCCTCGCCCGCATGCTGCCGAACATCGAGCAGGAGAACTTGTACAAGGCCGGCGGGCTGAGTACGACCCCGGAGGCGGTCATGAACTCGCCCACCGGCCTGGTCCTCATGCGGACCGTCTTGCCGACCTTCCGCTGCCCGAGCGACATGACCCCCGAGACCCGGACGACCGTCGCCAACTGGGGAGGAGTCACCGTCGCCTCCACCAGCTACAAGGGCGTGTCCGGCTCGCACTACACGCACGGCGGGAGGTCGAGCAACTACACGAACGACCTGGGCACTGGGGGCGACGGGCTGACCGGCAACCCGTGCGGGAACGGGATCTTCTGCCGCGAAGACAACCGGCGCAAACTGACCATGGCCGCGATCACAGACGGGACCAGCAACACGATGATGATCGGCGAGGATGTCGGGGTGATGAACGACCACAACGCCTGGTCGTACGCGAACGGGGCGAACGGCACCTGCGCCATTCCGCTGAATCTCGGCAACCTGTTGATCCAACCGGCCGGGCAGAATGTGACCCCGGGTAACTGGCCGAACGTGTACTCGTTCCGAAGCATGCACACGGGCGGGGCGAACTTCGGGCTGGCCGACGGGTCGGTCCGGTTCGTGCGCGCCTCGATGGATCTGACCACCTACCGCAACGCTTCCAGCTTCGCCGGCGGCGAGGTGCTGGGCAGCAACTGGTGAGCGCGCCCCGCGCCCCACGAACCCGCGGCCCGTTGGCCGCGGGTTCTTCTTTGCGCGCCGCCAATTGGGTACAACGTGTTCATGCGCGGCGCGGCCCCTTCGGGTCCGACGCTAAACGGTTTCTCGCGCACGCCATGAGGTGCTTCATGCGATTACTTCTCGTTGGTGTCTTGGTCCTGGCAGGTCTCGCGCCGCCCGCGCGCCTGAGCGCCGCGCCCCCCGACAAGCGGTCGATGAAGGTGGACGACCTGTTCGCGTTCAAGCGCGCCGCCGCCCCGCAGATCAGCCCGGACGGGAAGACCGTCGTCTATCAGGTCACCACGGTTGATCTCGCTGCGAACAAGAGCAGCACCGCGCTGTGGCTCGCCCCGGCCGACGGCAAGGCCGAGCCGAAGCAGATCACCGACCCGAAGGGCAAGAAGGACACGAACCCGCGGTGGTCGCCCGACGGCGAGCGCATCCTGTTCGAGTCCACGCGCACCGGCACGCCGCAACTGTGGGTGCTCACCGCCGACGGCGAGGTGAAGCAGCTCACCGACATCAGCACCGGCGCGACCGGCGGCATCTGGTCGCCGGACGGCACGCACGTCGCGTTCGTGTCGAGCGTGTACCCGGAGTTCAGCGAGAAGCCGTTCGCCGAGAGTGACAAACTCAACAAGGACAAGGACGACGAGATCGAGAAAAGCCCGGTGAAGGTGAAGACATTCACGAAGCTGTTCTACCGGCACTGGGACGATTACGTCGGCGACAAGCGGCAGCACCTGTTCGTGGGGAAGCTGGAAACAACCCAGGGACAGCAGTCCCTGGGCGTGATCCGGGATGTCACTCCTGGTGATAGGGATGCGAATCCCACCAGCAGCACGTTCAGCAGCGGCGACGACTTCGCCTTCTCGCCCGACGGCAAGCACCTCGTGTTCACCGCGGTGCCGGAGAAGGAAGAGGCGTGGAGCACCAACTACGACCTGTGCCGCGTGAGCGTCACCAACAAGTCGCCGAAGTGGGAGACGCTGACCGCCGACAACAAGGCCGCCGACGGCGGGCCGAAGTTCTCCGCCAACGGCAAGAAGCTGGCGTGGCGCGCGCAGAAGACGGCCGGGTACGAGGCCGACAAGTGGGACATCCTCGTCGCGGACTGCAAGCCGGACGGCACGCTCGCTGGCAAGCCGTTCAACGCGACCGCGAAATATGACCTATCGGTGAACGAGTTCGTCTGGAACGGCGGCTTCGACCGCGCGTTCCTGTTCACCGCCGACGCCGACGGCACCACGCCGATCTTCATGGTTCAGGCCGGAGGGGCGGGCTTGAAGGTCGAGTACGCGGCCGGCATGTGCGGGTCGCTGTCGGTGTCGCTCAAGCGAGACATGGTCAGCTTCACCGAGGCCGCGATGCACCACCCGGCCGAGGTGAAAACCTACTACTGGCCCGGCGAGAAGCCCAAGCCGGTAGACGTGAGTCGCGTGAACGAGAAGTTCCTCGCCGAACTCGACCTGGGCAAGCCCGAGTCGGTGGACGTGCCGGTCGAAGGGCCGATCGTCATGCGGCGGCTGTTCCTCCCGGTCCGGACCCAGATCGACATGCAGATGTGGATTCTGAAGCCGCCGGGGTTCGACCCCACGAAGAAGTGGCCGGTCGCGTTCCTGGTTCACGGCGGGCCGCAGGGCGCGTGGGAGAACGCGTGGAGCTACCGCTGGAACCCGCAAGCGTGGGCGGCGCAGGGGTACGTGGTGGTGATGCCGAATCCGCGCGGCAGCACCGGGTTCGGCCAGAAGTACGTGGACGAGATCACCGGCGACTGGGGCGGCAAGTGCTACCGCGACCTCGTCGCCGGCCTCGACCACGTCGAGAAGTTGCCCTACGTGGACAAGACCCGCATCGGCGCCGCGGGCGGCAGCTTCGGCGGGTACATGATGAACTGGTTCGCGGTGAGCGACGTGGCGAAGCGCTTTAAATGTCTGATCACGCACTGCTCGGTGTGGAACTTCGAGAGCATGTGGGGCACCACCGACGAACTATGGTTCGACGAGTGGGAACACGGCGGGCTGCCGTGGGAGAAGCCGGGCAAGTACGCGGAGTTCTCCCCGCACAAGAAGGCCGGCAACATGGCGAAGGCGAAGACGCCGATGCTCATCATTCACAACGACCTGGATTTCCGCTGCCCGATCGGGCAGGGTCACGAGCTGTTCAGCGCGCTCCAAAGGCAGGGCGTGCCAAGCCGGTTCGTGAACTTCCCGGACGAGGGGCACTGGGTATTGAAGCCGAAGAACAGCCAGCACTGGCACAAGGAAGTGTTCGGCTGGCTGGCGAAGTACGCCCCGCCGGGGCCGCGGTGATTCGATTCACCGCGAAGACGGATTAGCCACAAAGAAGCACAAAGGGCACAAAAGAAGAGAGGACAGAAGCCAGAGTTCAGAAGACAGGAAGACCGCATTTGCTTCCTAAACTCTGCTCTCCGGCTTCTGTCCTCTCTTCTTTTGTGCCCTTTGTGCTTCTTTGTGGCTAATCCGTCTTTGGTCTTCAGTTGAAGTCAAGCGGCCGGTTCGATGCTGACGCCGAGCGGGTGCGCGCCCTTTTTCACGAACGGGTCGGACCCGCACGAGCGGATCTGATCGGCCTTCAGTTCGGCCACTTCCAGCGCGCCCACCCACACCGCCGCCTTGCCCTTCTCGTGCGCCTCCAGCATCAACTTCTCGCACTTCTTGACATCGTAGCCGAACACCTTGCGCAGCACCGCGATCACGAAATCCATGGAGTTCGTGTCGTCGTTGTGCAGCACGACCGCGTAGGGCGGCTGGCGGCGCGTCTTGGTCTCGGTATCCTGGTCGGGGACAACTTCTGGGAGTGGTGTAGCGGTGGCCATAATCCGGTCTCTCTCCGGTGTGGGCGGAAGACGATGAGATTAT
>CANLGS010000255.1 GCA_947490035.1 Gemmataceae bacterium | reverse complement strand
CTTGTAATGTGTCGAATTTGAGTCCGGTGTCGCGCGGTGTGAATCGCGTGGCTTCGACAAGCGCGTTGAGGCTCGGCTGCGAGGTGACGCCGGCCATCGGCGCGAACGCGCAATCGACCACGTTCACGCCTTCTTCCGCGGCCATCATGTACGACGCGAGTTGCCCGCCGGCGCTGTCGTGCGTGTGGAAGTGGATCGGCACGCCCACCGCTTCGCGCAGCGCCTTCACGAGCCGCTTCGCGGCATAGGGTTTGAGCAGCCCGGCCATGTCCTTGATCGCGAGGAAGTGCGTTCCTAGCTTCTCCAGTTCCTTCGCCAAGTTCACGAAGTAGTTGAGCGTGAACTTGTCGCGATTGGGGTCGAGGATGTCGCCCGTGTAGCACACCGCGGCTTCGCATATGGCGTTCGTCTTCAGTACCGCGTCGATGCCGAGTTTGATGTTCGGCAACCAGTTGTTCGCGTCGAAGATGCGGAACAGGTCCATCCCGGCTTCGGCGGAGAGCCGGATGAACTCGTACACCACGTTGTCCGGGTAGTTCGTGTAGCCGACGGCGCTGGCGGCGCGCACCAGCATCTGGAACAGAATGTTCGGGACGCGCTCGCGGAGCCGGGCGAGCCGGTCCCACGGCGACTCCTTCAGGAACCGCATCGCGGTGTCGAAGGTCGCCCCGCCCCACATCTCCATCGAGAACAGGTCGGCGTGTTCGCGCGCGTACCGGTCCGCGATGGCGAGCATGTCGAACGTGCGCATCCGCGTTGCGAACAGCGACTGGTGCGCGTCGCGCATCGTCGTGTCCGTGACGAGCAGGCGAGTTTGCTCGCGTGTCCACTGCGCGAACTTCGCGGCGCCGAGTTCCTTGAACGTGTCGCGCGTCCCCGTTGGTAGTGCCGTCTGCGGCTTCGCGAGCCTCACTGTCGCGAGTGCGGGCACCGTCGGCGACTTCCCCTTCTCGCGAATCTCCGGGTGCCCGTTGACGATGACCTCCGCGAGGTACGACAGCACCTTCGTCGCGCGGTCGCGGCGCGCGCTGAACTTGAACAGGTCGGGCGTTTCGTCAAGGAAGCGTGTCGTCACGTCGCCCGCGAGGAACTGCGGGTGCGCGATCAGGTTGAGGAGGAACGGGATGTTCGTCTTCACGCCGCGGACGCGGAACTCTTGCAGGCAGCGCTCCATCCGCGTCGCGCAGTCCGCGAAGGTCAGGCCGCTGACGGTCACCTTCACGAGCAGCGAATCGTAGAACGGCGTGATGACCGCCCCGCCGAACGCGGTGCCGGCGTCGAGCCGGATGCCGGGCCCACCGCTCGAGCGGTACGCGCTCAGGCGGCCGTAGTCGGGCACGAAGCCGTTCGCGGGGTCTTCGGTCGTGACGCGACACTGGATCGCGAAGCCGCGAGTGGAGATCGCGCTTTGCTCCAGCCGCACGCGCTCGTGGTTCAGCGGCAGCCCGCTTGCGATCAGGATTTGCGACCGGACAAGGTCGTAGCCCGTGACCTGCTCGGTGACGGTGTGTTCCACCTGGATCCGCGGGTTGACTTCGATGAAGTAAAATTTGTTCGCGTCGGTGTCGTAGAGGAACTCGACCGTGCTTGCGTTGTCGATGCCGCACGCGCGCCCTACCGCGAGCGCCGCGTCGAGGATGCCTTTCCGCACGTCGTCCGGCAGGCTCGGCGCGGGCGCGAGTTCCACCACCTTCTGGTGCCGCCGCTGGATGGAGCAGTCGCGCTCGAAGAGGTGAACCAGCCCGCCGTGCTTGTCGCCGATTAATTGCACTTCGATGTGCTTGGCGCGGACGACGAACTTTTCGAGGAACACGTCCGGAATGCCGAACGCGGCGCCCGCTTCGCGCTGCGCCGACTCGACGGCCTCCTGGAGTTTGTCGGCGGTGTGAACGACGCGCATCCCGCGACCGCCGCCGCCCATCGACGCCTTCACGATGACCGGATAGCCGAGCTTCTCAGCGAGTGCCTTGCCCTCTTCGACCGACGCAAGCGGGGTCTCGCCGCCGGAGAGAATCGGTACGTTCGCCTTCTTCGCCAGCGCGCGTGCGGTCACCTTGTCGCCGAGTTGCTCCAACACTTCCGGGCGTGGGCCGACGAAGGTGATACCGGCTTCGGCACAGGCGCGAGCGAACGCCGCGTTCTCGGAGAGGAACCCGTAACCGGGGTGAACGGCATCGACGCCCACTTCCTTCGCGAGCTTCACAATGCCGGGAATGTCGAGGTACGCGCGGATCGGCTCGCCCGGCTTACCGACCTGATAGGCTTCGTCCGCCTTGAACCGGTGGAGCGCGAACCGGTCCTCGTGCGAGTAGATGGCGACGGTGCGGATGCCGAGTTCGTGCGCGGAACGAAACACCCGAATCGCGATCTCGCTGCGGTTCGCGACGAGCAACTTCTTGAACGGGCGGAGCTTCACATCCGGCATGCAGCAGACCTCAACGGCGCGAGCGACGACGATACGGGTGTGATAGAGAACAACCCGGAATGCGAAGACGGATTAGCCGCAAAAAGGCAGAAAGCAGAAGAGCCGCGGATAACGCAGAAGGACGCAGATCAAGACTCAAGAGATAGAGTGTTTGAAGAACTCTGTCTCTTGCCTTTGATCTGCGTCCTTCTGCGTTATCCGCGGCTCTTCTGCTTTCTGCCTTTTTGCGCAGTCACTTGACGACGACCTTCGCGGTCACGGGGACGATGATCGACGGCTGCTCCTTATTGTCGGTCACGATCTCGACGGAGCGGGTGAATCCGCCGGCGGCGGTCGGGTTCGCGGCGATGACAACCGTGTGGACCGCCTTCGCGTTCTCGGTGTCGACCTTCACCGTGAGCTGCGCGTCACCGCTCTTGACCTCAAGAATCTTGAACGGCGTCGCACTCTGAATCGTGATCTTCTGTTCCGGCGCGGTGCCCATCTTCACGTTTCCGAACGCGACCGTTTCGGGCGTCGCCGCGACCGCCGCGACCACGTTCACCGTCACCGGGATGCGGAGCTTCGCGACCGCGGTGTGCGACGTTTCCAGGTACACGTCGGACGTCCAGTTCCCGGCCGGGCACTCCTTGTCGAGCGTCGCGGTGATGTCGTAAGTCACGATGCTACTGCTGCGGGAGGCGAGTTTGGCCTCGACGCTCACCAACCCGCCGGTGCTCGTTGCCTTGTTCACGGTCCAGTTCGCGTCGCTCGTGAAGGTGACCTTCGTCGTGACCTTCGCCCCCTTGCCCTTCGTCACGGTGCCGAACGCGAGCGTGTCCGGCGACATCATCAGGTCGTCGCGGGTGACGGTCGTGACCTTCAGCGCGACTTCCTCGAACGTCGGCGACATGAACGGCACGTACACCAGCACCGTCTTCGTGATGCCGGCGTTCGGGATGCGCTTGGTGTCCATGTACGCGATGACGGCCGCGGACTCGCCGGGCGCGAGTTTGTTCGCGGTCAGGGCCGGCGTCACGCACCCGCACGACACGCGCGGCTGGCCGAGCGTGATGGTATCTTTGGTGGTGTTGGTGAAGCGGAAGTAGTGAACCAGTACGGTTCCCTTCGGGCTGACGCCGAAGTCTTTTTCTTTCTCCGCGAACAGCTCGGCCGGTCCGGCCAGCGACAGGGTGTTGAACGCCAACAGCCCGACTAGGCCCAATACGAAACGTGTCATCGCCACTTCTCCCCCATGAATGAGGACCGCGGCACCCCCCCCGGAATGCCGTAGTCCTTAACCTATTATGTATCACACTTCGCCCGACCGGTTCATGAGTGAACGATGTCGGAACCCACATTCCCCGCACCGGTCGGGTGCCGCATCCGGTGCGATCCCCCGTCTCGTCGCGGCCGCCCGGTCGGGCGCCACCGTGCGCACCCGCGCGACTCCTACCGCCGCGCCAGGACCGCCACCACAACCCGCTCGGCGCCCGCGGCCAGAAGCGTCCGTGCCGCCTCGCTCGCCGTACTGCCGGTCGTCATCACGTCATCGACAAGCAGGACCGTTCGGCCGGTCAAGTTTGCGCTGCGCCGAACTTGGAAAGCACCCTTCACGTTCTGCTGGCGTGCGGCCCGTGTCGGTTGTGCCTGTTGTGGGGTGAACCTCACGCGGCGGAGCAGTCGCGACTCGAACGGTACCCGAAGCTCCGATGCAATCTCCCGCGCGACCGCCGCCGACTGGTTGTAACCGCGCGTCCATTTCCGCCACCAGTGGAGCGGAATTGGAACAACCACGTCGATCTTCTCGGCGGCAATCGCCGCGGCGCGTGTTTCCGCGAACGCGCGCCCAAGCAATTCAGCCAGCCCTTCCCCGTCGAGCGATTTCATTCGCAGTACCGCGTTGCGAAGTTTCCCGTCATAGAGGCCAAGACGGATTGTTTGCTCGAACGCAAACGATTCGCCTCGGCACTCAACGCAACCGTTCGCGGTGTTCGTGTATGGCCCGACCGTTTTCGCGCACCGCGGGCACGCCGAATGCGGATCCACGGTGACAGCCGAATGGCACTCGATGCACAGTCCGTGCCGGAACGGGGTTGTACCGTCCCCACAGCCGTGACAAATCAGGCACGCGGGCGGATAAATCAGATGACCGAGATGACGGGTCAGTTCCGCCACGGACCGCAGCATGACCGGTATCCTTCCCGGAAGCGCACAAAGATTTGAGGCCAACACTTCGAGCTTAATGGCGGGAGGAAGAGTCTGCAAGGGACTGGTGGGAAATGACGTAGGACAGGCCGCTGGCCTGTCGTGCGGAGCGGAGACAGGCCAGCGGCCTGTCCTACGCCGACTGGCGGTCGAGGAATTCGAGCGTGACCGAGCGCGGCACGGTGACGACGAAGCGCGTTGGGCCGTCGGTCGGTTCGTGGCGCACGTCGCCGCCGTTCTGCCGGGCGAACTGCCACGCGGTGGGAAGCCCAAGCCCGCGACCGCGGCCAGCGGCGCGCCCGCAATAGAAGGGGTCGAAGGCGTGTTCAATCGCAGCCGGGTTCAGCCCCGGCCCGCTGTCCTCGACCACGAACGTGACGAACTCGTCGTCGCCGTCGGCGCAACCGATTCGCGCCCAGCCGTCGGCGCCGGCCGCTTCGATGCCGTTGCGCAGCAGCGCGACAAGAGCGTGCTTGATCTGAGCGCGGTCGCACCGCACAAACGCGCCGGCGGGCACTGCGCCAAGTTTGATTCGGACTCGCTTTTCGGCCGCGAACGGCGCGAGTTCGTCGCGCACCGCGGTCACGAGTTCGGCCGCGTCGGTGCGGTGCGGGTCGGGCGCCGGCGGGCGGGCGAACTGCATCAGGTCGCGCACGATCCCGGCGATGCGGTTCGTCTGTCGGATGATGGTTTGCAGCGATTCTCCGCGTTCCGGGTCCGGCTCGGTGCGGGCCAGCCTCTGCGCGTGCCCGGAGATGACCGCGAGCGGGTTGTTGATCTCGTGCCCGGCCCCGGCCGCGAGTTCCGCGAGCGCCGCGAGTTTGGCGTCGCGCGCCCGCACCTCAGCTTCGCCGCCCGCGCACGTCACGGCTTTGTGCAGGTGGTCGAGCCGGTCCTCGAGCCGGACGACCAGCGCCGCACCGTTGCGCCGCCGGCTCTCGGCTGCCATTCTCAGGAGGTTCGCGACCAGCGGAACCGCGTGCGGGTTCGGATCGTGGACCGACCCCGATACCGGTTCCGCGTGCAACGCGTCGGACGCCCACAGCGCGTCAACGGTCGCGTCGTCGAGTTTGAGTTCTTTCAGTAACTCCGCGCGGTCGGCGCCCTCGGTCAGTCCGAGCGCATTCCCGCGGCGCTCCGCTTCGATCGCGGCGAACTGCGCGACCGCGAACAGGTCGGCATCCGCGACGACCGTGCTGGCCGCGCCAAGCGGCAAATTCAGGCAGCCGAGAAGCGTCGCGATCCAGTCGGGCAAGCGCCAGCGGAACGCGAGCCGCCGGGCGATGGCGTTCTGGTCGAGTCCCCACAGTTCCGCCTGAAGCGCCGCGGACGGCACCGCGGTGGAGAAGACTTCTGCCGCCGCGCCGGGATCGACGGCCGCGACCGCGAGCCAGCCCAGCGGCGCGAGCGCCAGCACCGCCGCGGCGCGATCGGGAGATGCGCGACGGGTGTGTTCGGCCAGCCGACGTGCGAAGGCGCCGGAGTGTGTGGAGAACGCGCGACACCGCGTCGCGACTTCGTGAGCGGGGGTCACCCAGCCGAGGGTGGTGGCGGCGAGGTGCGCCGCGGCCGTGTCGGGCAACGACGCGACCGCGAGAGCGGACGGGCAGAACAGGCCGCTTGCCGGCGCCGCGGCCGGCGGCGCGAAGCGGAGCAGAAAGGCGAGTAGCCCGACATCACCGGCGGCGGTGACGTGCCGTTCGAGGCCCGCCGCGTCTTCGGCGAGCCGGATCAGGCTGTCGGTGTGCGGGCACAGCCACGGCAACCCCGCCGCGGACCGGCCCACCGCCTTCCCTGGCATGTCATCCCCAAGTGAGGAGTGAGGAGTGAGGAGTGAGGAGTG
>CANLGS010000254.1 GCA_947490035.1 Gemmataceae bacterium | reverse complement strand
GGCGCCGGGTCGGTCGCGGTCTCCGCGCGGCCGGCCTTGCCGACGACGCTTTCCACCTCCGGGAAGCCGCGGATGAGCGCGTCGCGTGCCTTCAGGTCGTCGGCCGCCTGCGTCACGCTCACGCGCGGCACGGTCACCGGCATGTCGAGCGTCGTGCCCTCGTCGAGCATCGGCATGAACGACACGCCGATCTTCGTGAAGTGCCACGCCCACAACGCGAGCATCGTCAGCGTGACCAGTGAGACGCACTGCCACAGCAGCCCGCGCGTGAAGACCACCGTGACGAACACGACGACCGCGAAGCCGGCGAGGTAGCACGCGCGCCAGGCATAGTCTGCCGCGCCGTACCCGAAGAACGCCTGAATCGGGAACAGCCCGGCCGCGAGGATGAGCAGCGCCGCGAACGCCCACATCACGAGGTTGAAGCGGTCCAGCGCGAACGTCAGCATGGGTCGGTACACGTTCGCGAAACTGCGCACGATCCAGTTGTCCTCTTCGCCGCGCAGCCGACCGCGAATGAACGTCGGGATGAGCGCGGGCACGACCGTCACCGAGATGAGCGCGGTGCCGAGGAGCGCGAGGCTCTTCGTGATCGCGAGCGGGTGGAACAGCTTCCCCTCGCGCCCCGACAGCATGAACACCGGCACGAACGACAGCAGCATGATGAGGACCGAGAAGAAGATCGGCCGACCCACGGTGCGCAGCGCGGGAATGACCGCTTCGCGGGTGTCGCCGGTTACCTTCGCGGTGCCGAACTTCTCCTTCAGGTGGTGCGTCGCGTTCTCCACCATCACGATTGCCTGATCCACCAACACGCCGACGGAGATGGTGATACCGGCGAGCGACATGATGTTGGCTTGCACGTCGATGACGCCGAACCGCCGCAACAGCCACATGACGCCGAACGAGAACAGCACCGACAGCGGCAGCGTGACGCAGATGACGAACGCGCTGCGCACGTGCGACAGGATCAGCATGACCGCGACGGCCGCGATCAGCATCTCGTGCCACATCACGTCCGCGAGCGTGTTGATCGCGCCGCGCACCAGTCGCGTGCGGTCGTAGGCCGGCACGATCTTGACGCCCTCCGGCAAGCCGGGCTGAAGCTCGATGATCTTGGCCTTCACGCGCTCGGTGACGCGCAGCGGGTTCTCGCCGTGGCGCATCAGCACCACGCCGCCGACGACCTCGCTGCCGTTCTTCTCGAACACGCCGCGACGGAACCCCGGCCCGAGTTGCACGGTCGCGACGGTCTTCACGTACACCGGCGTGCCGTTCACCTCCTTGACGATGGCGTCCTCGATGTCCTGCTTGCCTTTAATCCAACCGACGCCGCGGACGATGTACTCGGCGTTGTTCTTCTGGATCACGCCGCCGGCCGCCGGCAGGTTCGACCGGCTCACCGCGTCGAACAGTTCGCCCACGGTCACGCCGTACGCGCGGAGGTCGTCGGGGCGCACGTCCACCTGGTACTCGACCGGCATCCCGCCGACCGGCGCGACCTCCGCGACGCCCGCTGCCGCGTTCAGTTGCGGGGCGACGTAGAACTTGTTCAGCGCCCACAGCTTCGACTGGTCGATGGGGTGATCCTTCGACGGCTCCAGCGTGTACCAGAAGATTTGGCCGAGCGCGGTCGCGTCCGGGCCGAGGTACGGCGTCACGGCTTTGGGCAAGAAGCTCGAAGCCTCCGCGAGTCGCTCGCTCACCCGCTGTCGGGCGAAGTACAGGTCGGTGCGGTCCTCGAAGATGATGGTAATCATCGAGAAGCCGAACTCGCTCGACGAGCGCACCGCCTTCACCCCGGCCAAGCCCTGAAGCCGACGCGACAGCGGGTAGCTCACCTGATCTTCGATCTCGCGCGGGCTGCGGCCCGGCCAGTCGGTGAACACGATCACCTGGTTCTCGCCCAGGTCGGGGACGGCATCGACGGGCGTGTCCAGCATCGCGTAGACGCCGAACGCCGCCACCGCCGCCGCCACGACGAGGACGACGAACCGGTTCCGCACCGAACCTTCGATGACGCGCTCGATCACGGCGCGCCCTCCGGCAGGATGGGCGGCAGCTTCTTGAACTCCTCGGCCTTCTTGCGAATGCCCTTCGGGTCGGCTTTCGCGTCGTCCAGGCACGACGCGCAGCAGAGGAACACCGGGGTGCCGTCAAGCATCAACTCAAGAGGCTTACCCATGAGGCCGAGCGGCTTGTCCTGCACCGGGCAGAGGCGCTGCGCGACGGCCCGCTTGCGGTCGTCGTCGGTGAGCTTGCCCAACCCCGCGAGGGTCTTCGCCAGCCGTTCCGCGGACAGCGGGAGCTTGGCCGCGGCCGGCGCGGTTGTGACCGGTGCGGCCGGCTCCGGCGGCGCGGCGACGGTGCGCGTCTGCTTCATCTCCGCGACGCGGTCGAACATCTCTGGCGGGTTCGCCTCGGCCTCCGCGCGGCACGCCTCGCAGCAGACGTACAGCGGACCGCCACTGCCGGCGCTCACCTTCACCGGCTTGCCCATGACGCCGAGCCGGTCGCGCTGCACCGGGCACCACACCTGCGCCTCCGCGATCTTTCGCTCCGCGGGCGGCAGCAGGCGCAGCCCGGCCACCGCTTTCGCGTCCTTGTCTTCGGGCGTGGTGGGCCGCATCGCCGTGCCACCCTTGCCGCCGGAACTGCCGCCGATGTAGGTCGAGCCGAGCGCCGGGTTCAGCCGCGTCTCCGCGTCAATCAAGAAGGAACCGGCGGTGACGACGCGGTCGCCCTCCGCGAGGCCCGACAGCACCGGGTAGAAGACGGTCCCGTCGGCGGCGTGGAGCTTCGCGCCGAGTTCCACCGCGATGCCGTCGAACGTGTCCGGCAGCGACTGGCGGTACACGACCTTTCGCGCGCCGGTGTCGATCACGCTCGCTTCCGCGACGGCAAGCGTCTTGCCGTCGCGGGTCTGAAGTCCGGCGCCGGCCGGGGTCTTCGCCAGCAGGTCGTAACCGAGTTTCAGCGTGACGGTCGCGGTCATGCCGGGCCGCAGTTCGTGCTTCGCGTTCGGCACGTCGAACCGGACCGTGAGCGTGCGCGTTTCGGCATCGACGTGCGGGAACAGGAACGACAGCGTGCCCGCGAACGGGCGGCCGGGGAACGCTCGCGTTGCGGCGCTGGCTTCGAGCGCGAAGTCGGGTTTGCCGGTCTTCGGGTCGTGCCCGCCGGCCGGGAGGAACGCGAGGTCGTCCTCGTACAGTTGGGCCTGCACCCACACCGTCGAGAGGTCGGCCACGTCGAACAGCGCGCCGCCCTCCTCGACGTACTGCCCCTCGCGCACGAACTTCTTGAGCACGTGCCCGTTAATCGGTGAGCGGATCGTGAGGTGCGTGATCGGCTTGCCGGCCTTCGCGATCTCCTCCACCTGCGCGTCGTCGATGCCCCACAACTTGAGGCGGTCGCGTGCGAGCGTCTCTTGAACCTTGTTGGTGGAAGTCCGCGCGTCGAGCAGGTTCTGAACGGTGACGACGAGGTCGGGGCTGTAGAGTTCGGCGAGCGGGTCGCCGGCGTGGACCATCTGCCCGGTCTGGTTGACGCGGAGGGTGTCGATCCGCCCCTTCACGCGCGCCGCGACCGCCTTCAACTTGCGCTCGTCGAACTCGACCGTGCCGACGGTGTTAATCTCGCGCGTGAGCGCGTGGTACTCGACGGGCGCCGTGCGCACGCCGGCGAGCGCGATCCGGTACGGGCTGAGTTGCACCCTGGCGACGGTGCCGGCCGGGAGCGCGACATCGGACGGCTCGCCCTTCTTCCGCTTCGACAGCGGCATGAAGCAGATCGGGCACTTGTCCTTCTTCGAGTCGCGCACGACGGTCGGGTGCATCGGGCAGAAGTATTCGTGGTTGGGGTCGTGCGCGTCGGCGCTCGCGGCGGGTCGCACGTACTTGTCGTAGCCGGCGACGAGGTCGTCCCACTTCACGATGAGAACGCCGATGGCGCCGAGGACGAACAGGAACCGGAGCCTGGCGAGCGGCACCAGAACGGCGAGTTTCAGCGCGCGATACGTGCGGCCAGAAACAGGTGTGGACACGGGCGGTCCTCCCCAAGGCGCAAAAGGTTTAGCGTCGGTCCCGGAGGGCCACGCAACAACGCGGTCGGAGTGAGAAACGTGGAGAAGCGCGCGGAGGGGCTAGCAGGTCAGGCGCGCGAGGGAAATGACCAGGTCGGTGGGCGGAATTGTTGGGACTGAGCGTGCGGCGTGCGCCGCGGTTGTGGGCGGACCGGAAACGAAGGACGGGGGAACTATTGAGGGCGTCGCGTCGTCCAACTGGGGAGCCGTCGGAGCCGGAGCGGTTGGTGCCGGCGGGGCGGCGGGCGCGTCGCAGTCGCACCGCGGGCAGTGGCAACCGGGCGCGTCGGTCGGGATCGGGGCGTGGTCGCAGCAGGAAGCCTTCGCGGCACCGGTCGAAGCCGAGGCGCAGCAGGCGTGCTTCGCGGCGGGCGGGCAGCACGGCTTCGCGGGGGGCGCGACCGGCGCGCCTACCGGAGTCTTGGCGAGCGGTGGACACACGCAGGCGCGGGCGGGGACGACCGCAACCAGCGCGGTCGCGACCGCGAGCAGCAGGCAGAGGGTCGGCCGGGTTGTGCGCAGCGTCCGCATGGAGGTATTGTACACCCGCGTGCGCGCGGGAGTCAAGTTTTGCCCGTTGCCCCAGACATCGTGTACCATTCTGTACACCCGCGTGCGCGCGGGAGTCAATGCGCTTCGGTCTTCAGAGTGGTCCGCTCGCTCCGCGAGCGGTTTTCTCAGACCGCTCGCGGACCACTCTGAAGACCGAAGGCTCTGGGTCGCAAGCCCCTGGTTCCCACGCGTTACCCCGCCGTTACGTCGAAAACCGGCGGTCGGTCGTCTTGACTGTGTGAGGTTCAGGAAGATTCGGACGGCACGCGAATCCGCGCGGAACGGGCGGCGCGGGAATCGTCTCCTACACTCAGGTGGTGTCCCGTGGTTCGACCAACCGAACACGAGCCGGCGGGCACGGAATCGCCGGCCGACAACCCGACGGGCGTCCGTCGGCGTCCCCGCCCCCGCCGGCGCGGTGCGTCGTCCATGCCTACCACACTCACACTCGCCGACCGCGACGCGCTCCTCGAAGCGGTGCGCGCCGCCGGGCTGCTCACCCCCAACCAGCAACTGAAGGCGTCAGCCGCCGCGCCGCCGGGGTCCGCGACCGACGCGGCCGGCGCGCTCGTCGCCGCCGGGCTGCTCACGCGGTTCCAGGCCGACCGGCTGCTGTCCGGCCGCACCGACGGGTTCCAACTCGGCCAGTACGTCATCCTCGATCAGGTCGGCCGCGGGTCCATGAGCCGCGTGTACAAGGCGAAGCACCGCACCATGAACCGGGCGGTCGCCGTCAAGGTGCTGTCCGCCGAACTGACGCGCACCCCGGAATCGCGGCAGGCGTTCCAGCGCGAGGTGCGCACCGCCGGGAATCTGTCCCACCCGAACATCGTCACCGCTTACGACGCGAACGAACTGCACGACCGCTTCTACCTCGTGCTCGAATTC
Source organism: Gemmataceae bacterium (assembly GCA_947490035.1). Lineage (GTDB taxonomy): Bacteria > Planctomycetota > Planctomycetia > Gemmatales > Gemmataceae > Gemmata. The sequence goes on along the minus strand of CANLGS010000254.1, from coordinate 939 downwards.
GTGGACGGGCCGAGTCTCGACGCGCTCGTGCGGCAGCGCGGCCCCTTACCGGTCGATGAGGCGTGCGAGTTCGTGCGGCAGATCGCGCACGGCCTGAAGCACGCCCACGAGCAGGGCATGGTTCACCGCGACCTGAAGCCGGGCAACCTGCTGGTCGCGCGGGCGACGTCGTCGGCGCCGCTGGCGGTGAAGATCGCGGACTTCGGCATCCCGCGGTTGGTGGCCGGCGCGCCCGATTACGTCGCCCCGGAGCAGTTGCACAACCCGCACGTGGCCGACGCTCGTTCCGACCTGTATTCGCTCGGTTGTGTCTTCTACTTCCTCTTAACGGGTCACTCGCCGTTCGCGAGTTCCACGCCGGAAGAGACGGCCCGCCGGTTGACGCGTGAAGAGGCGCCGCGCGTCGAGCGGTTGCGGACGGACGTGCCCGCGGAGGTGGCCGCGATCGTTCACCGGCTGCTGGTGAAGCACCCGGCGGCGCGGTTCAAATCATCTGGCGAGTTGCTCGTCCACCTGGACGCGGCGTGCGTGCCGGTCGCGATCCCGATGGACAGCGTCACCTTCGAGTTGCCGAATACGGGATACGCGCCCGACAGCGGCTACCTGAGCGGGCGGCACGCGCGGCCGGACGGGTCGGACGGGCACGGGCACGCGCCCGCGCCCGGTTCGGGCCGGTTCGTCGTGACGCCGGTGGCGGATTCGTCGCCGTGGGCGCAGATCACCGCGGAGACGGCCGGCGACACGACGCCGATGGAACTGGACAACACGCCGGCCCCGCCGCGGCACAAGGCGCCCAAGCCGCTCGCTCGCCGCGAATCGGTGCCCGTGTGGATGACCGCTTTCCTTCTCGTCGGCGTGGTGCTGCTCTCGCTGATGGGCATCGGCTTCGTCGTCAGTGCGATGGTGAAGTGATTTGGGCGTAACCGGTCGGGCTCTCTG
>CANLGS010000253.1 GCA_947490035.1 Gemmataceae bacterium | reverse complement strand
TGACGCGCGATGCCACCCCCGGCCTTGCGGCCGGGGTTCGCCAAGACTTCCCATGCAACCCCTCATCACCCTCAACGCCGTGACCCGCATGTTCGGTGCGTTCACCGCGCTGAGTGACATCACGTTGTCACTGCCGCCGGGGCGCATCGGGTTGCTCGGCCCGAACGGGGCCGGCAAGTCCACGCTGCTGAAGATTCTGATGGGCCTCATCCCGCCGACGAGCGGCACCGGGCGCGTGCTGAACGAACCGTTGGGCGGCGACGGCGACACAGAAGGCAACTGGCACCTACGCCGGCTCATCGGGTTCATGCCGGAAGCCGACGCGCTCGTGCCGGGCTTGACCGGCGTCGAGTACGTGAGTCTCGCGGGCGAACTCTACGGCATGCCACGCCGCGAAGCCACCCGCCGCGCGCACGAAGTTCTCTCGTACCTCGAACTGGAAGAGGCGCGGTACCGGCGTGTGGAGGAGTATTCCGCGGGCATGAAGCAGCGGGCGAAACTCGCGCAGGCGCTCGTCCACGACCCGCCCGTGCTGCTGCTCGACGAACCCACGTCCGGACTCGACCCCGCCGGCCGCGACGCGATGTTGCGCCTGGTGAAGGCGCTGGCCGCCGATCACGGCAAGTCGGTGCTTCTCTCGACGCACCTGCTCGCGGACGTGGAAGCGGTGTGCGAGCGTGTCGTCATCATGGCCGGCGGGAAAGTTCGCGGCGAAGGCACGGTGGCCGAGTTGTGCGCCCGCCGCCAGGACCGCGTCCGCGTTCGCGTGCAGGGCGACGCGACCGCGTACCGCACCGACCTCGAAACCGCCGGCGTAAAGCTGTTAGGCGACAACGGTCAGGGCGAGTGGCGGGTCACGGTGCCGACGGGGTGGAGCAACCTGACGTTCTTCCAGCACGCCGACGCGCGCGGCGTGGTCATCCGCTCGCTGACGCGCGACGACGAGACGCTGGAGGAACTGTTCCTGCGCACGGTGGGTGGGTGAGTGCAGCACCGACCCAGAAAGCCACTTCACAAGAGTGGCATTCTGGCATTCTGGCATTCTGGGTGTCATTTTGGCAGGCTGAGTTCTGATTATGGCCGCACAAACCGACACCCTGCTCCGCTACCGGCCGTGGCGCGGCACCCCGCGCGGGCCGCTGTACGCCTCGACCGCGCTCGCGCGCGCGTCGCTGAAACTGCTGTTCCGCCAGCGGCTCATGTGGGGGCTGTTCGCGCTCGCCCTGCTCGTGTTCTTTGGTTTCTTCTTCTGCCAATACCTGTTGGTGCTGATTTCCAACCTGCTCGACACCGAGTCGGTTCGGTTCGCGAGCCTCCCGGTTACGGTCCGGAGCATCAAGCGATTCTTCGCGCCGCTCGAACTCGACGGCACCGCCCACACGTTCGGTAACTTCATCTGGTACCAGGGGTACGTGCTCGTGATCGTGCTGGCGCTCGCGGGGTCGGTACTGGTGGGTAACGACTTCGCGCACGGGAGCCTACCCTTCTACCTGTCGAAGCCGATCGGCCGGTGGCACTACCTACTCGGCAAGTGCCTCGCCATCGGCGTGGTCATCAACCTCCTGACCACGGCCCCCGCGATGATTCTGTGGGTCGAAGCGGGGGTGTTAAGCGACTGGCAGTCGTACTACCTCGACCACTTCACGCTGCTTCTCGGTATCATCGGCTACGGGGCGACGCTCACGGTCGTGCTCAGTCTCTTGACCGTCGCGACGGCGGTGCTGGTGCGCCGGACGGTGCCGATGGCGATGATCTGGATGGGGCTGTTCGTGCTGCTCCCGATGCTCTCCCGTTGGCTCGTGGAGACGTTCAAGGACGAGCGGTGGCGGCTGTTCGACCTGTGGAACAACCTTTACTTGTGCGGGCTTTTTTGCCTGAACGCGGACCCGGCTACGATCCGCCCGCAGCCGCAACCGGCGTACTGGGAGGCGTGGCTCGCGACCGCTGCCGTTGTCGCCGCGTGCGTGCTGTACCTGCGGAAGCGCATTCAGGCGGTGGAGATCGTGCAGTGAGTACGGAAACGCCCCTCCTACTCTTCGAGCAAGTCTCCAAGTGGTACGGCTCGGTCCTCGCGCTGAATCAGGTGACGCTCGAACTCACGGGCGGCATCACCGGTCTCGTCGGCGCGAACGGCGCGGGCAAGTCCACACTGCTCCGCATGGCGAACGGCCAGCTCAAGCCGACGCTCGGGCAGGTCAGCGTTCGCGGAACCGACGCGTGGGACTGGAAGGCGCGGCGGCTCGTGGGCTACTGCCCGGACATCGACGCGTTCTACGAAGACATGTCCGGCCGGCGGTTCGTGTGGGTGATGGCGAGGTTGTGCGGCTACACGCGCGCCGAATCGAAGCGGCGCACGGAGGCGGTGCTGGAGCGCGTCGGCATGTCCGAGCGCGCCGACCGCAAACTCCGCGGGTACTCGAAAGGCATGCGCCAGCGCATCAAACTCGCGCAAGCACTCGTACACGATCCGGAGTTGCTGATTCTCGACGAACCGCTTTCGGGCATCGACCCGATCGGGCGGCAGGAGTTGCTCGAACTGTTCCAGGCGCTCGCGGCGCAGGGGAAGTGTCTGCTGATATCGAGTCACGAACTCGAATCGCTGGAGAAGCTGACGAACCACGTCGTCATCATGGCGCGAGGGCGGATCGTGGCCGTCGGCACGCTCCAGCAGATTCGCGAGATGCTCGACGACCGCCCGGTCTCCGTGCGCATCGACGTGGACCGGCCGCGCGAAGTCGCGCGGTTACTGCTCGCGCTGTCGGAGGTGATCGCGGTGGACGTGGCGCCAAAGCTCGCGGACGGCGGTGAAGGGATCGTGGTGAAGGCGCGCAACCCGAAGCGCTTCTTCGAGCTGTTCGGCCGGCTCGTGGTCGAACACCAACTCGAAGTGCGCCGCCTCGAACCGCTCGACGAGTCCGCGCACGCGATTCTGGGCTACTTGCTGGGCGGATCAGGGAAGACGTGAGTGCCGGGTGCGGACGGTGAACCGCGACCGTAAGGGAGCGGGTGGGCGTAAGGGAGCGGGTGGGCGTAAGGGAGCGGGTGCCACGCCCACCCGCTTCACCCGGTACCGATGTGACAAGGCGCAGCGATGACGAACGGTACTCATCACTCATCACCCCCCAGCGCATTCCGCGCGTGGTGCGTCCTCGTCGTGCAGAGCTTCCAGCGGCACTTGCGGGTGCGGCAGATGGGTTGGGTGTCGGCGGTGCTGCTCGGGCTGGTCGTCGTGTGGGTCGCGTTCGCCACGCAGAACGGGGCGTGGGAACTGGCCGGACACCGCGCGCGGCGCATAACCACCCCGATAAAGGACAACCAGCCCTCAAGCGCGGCGCCGCTCGCGCGCCTGACGAACGCGCAGGAGGCCGAGCGCCTGAGGCCCGACAGCCGCTACAACGCGCTCGCCGGCGGGAACACCGACAGGTTCCAGCCGCACGAAGTGCCGAACCCGCTGAACCCGACCGAAGACGCGCTCGCGTCGCTCGTCCTCTCCATCCCGCACGCGGCGATGCGGTCCGAGGTGCCCGTCGGGACGGCGCCGGAGGTGGTGACGAAGGTCGAACCCAACCGGTTCCTCACGAGCTGGCGGTTCATGTCGTACTCGCGGTGGGTCATCTTCCTCGTGTTCATGGGGTTCGTGCTGCCGCTGTTCACGCTCTCCTACGCGAGCGGGGCGTTCGGCACCGAGCGCGAGAGCCGGTCGCTCGTGTGGCTCATGACGCGACCCATCCCGCGAAGCGGCATCTACCTGGCGAAGTTCCTGGGCACGCTGCCGTGGTGCGTCGCGTTCGGGCTGGGCGGGTTCGTCGCGGTGTGTCTGGCGGGCGGCCCCGCCGGGCGCGAGGCGCTCGCGCGGTTCTGGCCCGCCGCCGCGATGGGGACGGTCGCGTTCGCGTCGCTGTTCCACCTCGTCGGCGCCATCTTCCGGCGCCCGGTCGTCGTCGGACTGGTGTACGTGTTCTTCTACGAGACGGTGGTCGCGATTCTGCCGGGCAGTTTGAAGTTACTCAGCTTGACCTTCTACGCGCGGTCGCTGATGTATAATGAGGCCGTGGGCGCGGGGCACCCCGGCGAGATGCTCCCGGCGATGACCGAGGCGGTGTCGTCCGCGACCGCGTGGTGGGTGCTGGCGGCGGCGCCGGTCGTCATCACGCTGTTCGGCATGTGGCTGTTCTCCCGCTCCGAGTACCGCGACGACATTTAATCGCAAATGACGAATGGCCCACCAATGACCCACCAATGACGAAGGAAAGACCTCCGCAACTGTGTGCCTGTCTGTTTCGTCATTGGTGGGTCATTCGTGGGTCATTCGTCATTCAGCGGAATCATTGAGCTGTGAAAGAACTGTGATGACCTCCCCCCTCGAATTCGCTCAAGTGCCGATGCACGGGTTCCGCGGCGACGAGCCGGCGGCCGCGCTGACCCGCCCGCGTGGGCTGACGGTCGCGATCAGCCGGCAGGCCGGGGCGCGCGGCAGCACCATCGCGCGGAAGGTCGCGGACATCCTCGCGTGGCAGGTGTTCGACCACGACACGCTCGACTACCTGGTGCAGAACGACAACGCCCGCGCGCAACTGCTGGCCGACGTGCCGGCCGACGCGCAGCGGTGGGCGGACGCGCAACTCGCGCACCTCCAGCGCGACCGCAACCTGAGCGCCGACCCCGACGCGCTGCAACTCATCCGGCTCGTCCTCACGGTCGCGGCGCGCGGCAGCGCGGTGATCGTCGGCCGCGCCGCCGGGTTCATGCTGCCGGCGGAAACGACCATCCACGTGCGCGTGATCGCGCCGGCCGAAGCGCGGATCGCGTACCTGGCGCAGGAACTCCGGCTGACGCGCCCGGAAGCGGCCGAAGAGGTCCGCGCCCGCGACGACCGCCGCGCCATCTTCCTCGACCGCACGCTCGCGCTGGACCCGTCGGACCCGACCGCCTACGACGCGGTGGTGAACTCCACACGGCTGGGCCTGGAAGGCGCCGCGCAGTTCATCGGCTGGGCGGTGCGCACCAAGCAGATGTTCACCGAGATCGCTGAAGAACCTGGGCGGCCGTCGTTCACCGACCTCGACGAACTGGCGGGCGCGTGATGCCGGCGTTCACCGCGTTCGTGCGCACCGCCCGCGCCCTGAAGCCGCGAACGGCGGTCGTCCTCGGCTCCGGGCTGGCGGGCGCCGCGTCCGCGTTCACCGAGCACGCCTCCGTCGGGTTCGGCGACATCCCCGGCCTCGCGCTCCCCACGGTCGCGGGGCACGGCAGTCGGCTCGCGGTCGGCGAGTGGTCCGGCGTCCCCGCCCTGCTCTTCCTCGGCCGGCTCCACTTCTACGAAGGTCACGCGCGTGCCATCGTCACCGGCACGGTGCGCACCGCGGCCGAACTCGGCATAACGCGAATCGTGCTGACGAACGCCGCCGGCGGCATCCACCCGGCGCTACAACCCGGCGGGCTGATGGCGATTCGCGGGCACCTCAAATTGCTCGGCCACTCGGCGTGGCGCCTTCTCGCGAATGACAACGCGGTGTCACAGCCGTACTCCCAACACCTGCTCGAAGTGTTACGCGCGCACGAAGACGCGGCCGGGCGCGAACTGCTCGCGGGCGTGTACGCGGCGCTGACCGGCCCGAGTTACGAAACGCCCGCGGAGATTCGCGCGCTGGCGGCGTGCGGCGCCGACGCCGTCGGCATGTCCACCGCGCTGGAAGCGGAAGAGGCCGCGCGATTGGGGTTGGAAGTGGCGGCGATCTCGTGCATCACGAACAAGGCCGCCGGCCTGGGCGACGCGGCGCTCGATCACGCCGAGGTGCTGGTGAACGCGAAGCTCGCCGTCGCGCGCCTGGGCGAGTTGTTGGGGCGGCTGATCGGGATCGAGTAGCACCTCTCAGCGAGGCACGTTACAATTCCCTCGGTGACCACCCGGAGCGAGGTTTATGTCCACACTTACTGCGCCAACGCAACTCGCCGACCGCCTGACGACGGCCGAACGGTTTCACCGTCTTGCTGCCGAGTGGAAGCAGCAAGCGGGGTATCTGTCGAACACGCGGCAGATGGCGATGCTCCGCCCGTATCAAGCGATCGTCGGGATGGGTTTGCCCGTCGTGCCGCTGATTCTGGAGGAGTTGAAGGCCGAGTCGCACTTCTGGTACTGGGCGCTCGAGGCGATCACCGACGAGAACCCGATCCCGGCCGACGTCAACGGCGACGTGGCGCGGATGCGGGACGCGTGGCTGAACTGGGGCCGAGAGCAGGGCTTGATCGATTGAACACCCACGACCCGACCGCGACGCCGAATGCCGCGTTCCCAAATCTGACCCCGACCAACCACCGCGTCATCGGGCCGGCGACGGACCGGTTCAACTGTATTGCCTGGGCGTGCGGCAACGTCCGGCAGTGGTGGCAGCCAGGGCCGAACTTCCACTGGCCCATAGGCATCAAGTTAAGGAGACGCTGGCCTATGAAAAACGGGAAGTCCTTCCCACAATGG
>CANLGS010000252.1 GCA_947490035.1 Gemmataceae bacterium | reverse complement strand
GGGCGGGCCGATCGCGCAAGCATCGTTCACGCGCCCCACCACGCGCGACCCGGTCGTGTACTTCCACCACTCCGTGAAATCGGAACGCCTCGACCCGGCGTTGCGCGTGTGCCGGCTCGTTCAACACGACCGCGCCGGGTTAGAGCAAAAGGTGATCGTTGACACGCCCGACCTCGACTCCAACGACCTCACCAACCGCGACAAGCTCATCGCGCTCCTGCCGGTCGCGGACATCGTGCTGTACGTCGGGTCGCAGGAAAAATACCACGACCGGCTCGGCTGGGACTTGTTCAAGGAGCAGCGGCGGCGGCGGGCGTTCGCGTTCGTGCTGAACAAGTGGGACCGGTGCGTGACCGGCGAGAGCGGCGTACAGCCGGACGAAGACCTGCTCGCGGACCTCAAGGCCGAAGGCTTCCAGAACCCGCTGCTGTTCCGCACGACGGCGCAACTGTGGCTCGACGCGGCGAAGGCCCACCCCGGCGCACACATCCCGCCGAAGCCCGCTGACCTACCAGAAGGCGAGCAGTTCGGGCTACTCCGCAACTGGCTCGAACTCGGCCTCACGCGACTCGAAATCGAAGCCGTCAAGGCGCGCGGCGTCGGGCAGTTGCTCACGCAAATCACGCGCGTCGCGGAGACCATTCGCCCGCCCGACCTCAGCGCCGAAGCGGAGAAGGTGAAAGCCGCTTGGGAGCGGACGCTGGCCGAAGAAGCCGATGTTCAGGCCGACGTGCTGCTCGGCACGCTGGAGCCGTACCAGACCGAAGTGGAACACCACTTCAGCGTGGAAGACCAGCAGCGCTTCCGCGGGCTGATGGCCGCGTACCTGCGGGTCACGACGCGCCTCCGCTACGCCGGTAGTGGGCTGCGCGACAAAATCCCGCTCGCCGGGCTGAAGGGGCGGTTGCTCGGCGGGCGCGTCGAAACGCCGGTGGAGTGGAACCTCGGCGCGTTCGTGCAGGAGTGCGCCCGCACCGCCGGGGAGCGCGTCCTCGACCAGCGCACGACCGCGCTCATCAACCGGCTGCTCGTGGAAGGCGAAGCGAAAGGCTTCCCGCTCACGCTGCTGACCGACCCCGCGACCGCCGCCGGCCGGCTCGACTGGCGCGAGCGGATGACCCGCGCCGTGATCGAAGCGCTGGCCGAAGTGGAGCGCCAGGCGACCAACCCGACCGGCTTCCGGCGCCTCCTTCGCGGCACACTCAGCCTGATGGCGAACACGCTGCCGGAGATCGCGCTCGTCAGCACGGCGGGCCTGCTGCTGTGGAACTTCTTCGTCCACGCCGAGACGCCGGACTTCTTCCGCATGTCGCTGGTCGCGCTGATCCCGCTCGTTGTCATCATCGTGTTGCACATGCTCATCCTGATGTTGTTGCCGGTGCGGTGGCCGGCGATCCGGTACGAGTTCCGCAAGCAACTCGGAACGCGGATGGCCGCCGAACTCGGCCGCGCGTACCTCGCGATTCCAACTGAAGTGTCGGCCGCGATTCACGAGGAGCGGAAGCAGGTGGACTCGCTGGTCGCGGAGACAAAGCAAGTAAGCGACTGGCTGGCCGAGCGCCAGCAGGCGGCACGCGTCGCGGAGTTGTATGGGAAGTGAACGCATCTTGGCGAGCGGGGGGGGCGTAAGCCCCCTGATACTTCCCATCGTCATTCGCGACGCGGAGCATCAGGGGGCTTACGCCCCCCGCTCGCCTTCAAAAAATAGCAAGGATGACGTGATGGCCGACGGGAAATGGATCGCGGGCTTGACGCCCAAAATGCCGGTGGCGGAGGCGGCGAAGATCGTCCTCGCCGAACGGTTCGCGGTGGTGCGGCAGTTCCTCCCGCTCGCGGCCGGGCGCGCGTGGGAAGACGCCGAGTTCGTTCACCAACTGCGGGTCGGCGCGCGTCGCGCCGGGGCCGCGCTGCGCGTGTTCGCGGACGCGCTGCCGGGCAAGCCGTTGAAGGCGACCAAGCGCGCCCTCCGCGCCGTGCGGCAAGCGGCCGGCGACGCGCGCGACTGGGACGTGTTCCTCGCCGCGCTGCCCGACGCGAAGCCGTTCGCCGGCGCGACCGCGAAGCCCGCGCTCGACTTCCTGCTGGGCTACGCCTTCGGCCAGCGCGCCGCGGCGCAGGCGCGACTCATCACCGCCGAGGTGAACAGCGGGCTGGAGTTCCGCGAACGGAGTGAAGCGCTCCTCGAACGCACTCGCGCCCCGGAAGGCGACGACCCGCCCGCGAACTTCGGCGCGCTCGCGGGGCGTCAGCTCGGCGTGCTGCTGCGCGAACTGACCCAGGAGGCCGAAGCGAACCCCACCGAACCGGCCGCGCTGCACGCGCTGCGCATCACCGCCAAGCGCCTTCGCTACGCGATCGAACTGTTCGCCGACTGCTTCCCGCCGCTGGTGAAGGAGAGCATCTATCCCGCCGTCGAGAGCGTACAGGAGTTGCTCGGCGAGGTGCAGGACGCGACCGTGAGCATGTCGAGCCTGGTCGATATCCGCGCACGCGGGGCCGCGGTCATGCCACAGCAACTCGCGCGCGTGAAGAAGGGCATCGACAGCTACTCGGCGGCGCTTCGCAAGAAGGTGCCCCTGGGCGCGAAGGCGTTCGCGAAGTGGCGCAAGGAGTGGCTCGTGCAGATGACCTCGCTGAAACTCGACGCGCTCTCTTAAGCCGCTCGCGGCTTCGCAAGCGTCCTTCCCTCAAGGCATCACCCAGTCGGCGGTCAGTCGGTAGACGCGGACGCGCAACCGCGGCGCGTCGCGGCCGCTCACCGGGTTCACGCCGCCGTAGAAGTTCGGCACCGTCTTCGCCGAGAGCCAGTCGTCCCACACCGCCTCCGCGACCAGGTCGGCGATTCCCTTCGGGGGGTGAACCACGCCGAAGCCCGCGTAGGGTCGCGGGAAACTGTCGCCCGGCGGGTACGCCGGCAGCACGACGTAATCGCCCGCCCGCACGACGGTCTGGTTGGCGATCAGCGGCTTCATTCCCTCGCGCTCGCAGTAAAACTGAAACCCCCAGTGCCCCGCGTACCACACGGTCGCGCCTTCGGGCCGACCGCGTGTGAACTCGGCCGCGCCTTCCGCGCACACCTTCTCCGGGTACGCGTCGAACGTGTCGAGCGCCGCCACCAGCACCCCGGCGGCAATCCCCACAGCGAACACCCAGTTCGGCGGCTTCCGATCCGGGTGAGCGCGACTAACCCTGCTCGTCGCGCGCGCCGCGAGAAGCCCCAGCACGAGCGTCACCCCGATCACCCGCCGCGCCGCCGCGAACGGCGTGAGACCGAGCACCGCGACCACTTCAATGATGAGCCAACCCACGACGAACAGCGTGGCCCGGTTCGCGCGGACGCTCAACCCCTTCCGCACCCGGACCAGCAGCACGAACGCGCACGCGACGACCGCGGCGAGCCACACCGCGCCGCCGACTGGCCAGAACGCGGTGACGGCCGACACGTCCGCGTTCACCATCGTCCAGCGCCGCGGCAGAAATGCGGCGAGCGAGAAGCCGGCGCACCACACACCCGCGACACCCGCGAGCCACCGGCGCGGGACGCGCAGCGCCGACGCCGCGAGCAGCCCCCCGCCGACCGCGAGGCACCCCAGATACCCCGTGAGCGGGCCGGCCAGATCGAGTTTGGCCGACACGCCGCCGCGGGCCGCACTCGCGTGGAACGCGAAGTGCGATTCGCCGTACTTTTGCACGAGCCACAGTTCCCAGGCCACGAAGGTCGCGACGCACACGCCCACCGCGACCGCCGCGAGCGCGAGCCGCCGGTGCGTGATCCCGAACCACGCGATCACCACCGGAGCCACGAACGCGCTGTACTTCGCCTGCATCGCCAGAGCCGCGACCACGCCCGCGAGCGCCGCCAGCGGCCAGTTCACGCCCGCGCCGCGGGCCGAGGCGAGCGGCGCACCACGCCCCACCCGGCACGCGCGGATGAACAACTCTACCGACGCCAGCACTAGCGCCACCGCCGGCACGTCGAGCATCAGGTTCACCGTCGGCAATACCGCCGGCGACAGCATCAACAGCGGCAGCACGCGCCCATCCGCCCCGCGCGCGAACCGCCGCCGCAGCGCGCCCAGCGCCCACGCGAGCAGCCACACGAACGGGAACAGCCACAACTTGAGCAGCGCGACGTGTTCACCGAACAGCTTCATTCCCAGCGCGAGCCAGTACGGGACGACCGGCGGCAGCAGAATCTCCATCGCCGGTTCCGGTTCGCTCCACCAGAACAACGTGAAGCCGTATGGGTCGGCCGGGTGCGCCGCGATCTGCCTCGCGAACAGCAGGTACGCGGTGTCGTCCACCGTGACCGGCTTCGCGGCGTTCGCCACCGTGACCAGCACGGCCAGCCAGAAGGCGAGCGGGGGGCGTAAGCCCCCTGATGGTTTCGCGAGGGGATCGAGTTTCAAAGCATCATCAGGGGGCTTACGCCCCCCGCTCGCCTTCGGACAGTTCGTCTGGGTGAAGTCGCGTGCGGGTGGTAAACTACCAGTGTGAGACGCGATTGCCACACGAGACGTTCGCGGTGACTGACCGACCGGTACAACCCGAGTTCGCCCCGGAGCGCCCACTGTCGGCGTACCTGCTCGGCGCGCTCGACTTCGATTCCCTCCTCGCGCTCCAGCGCCGGCTCGTCTACGACATCAGCGGCGACCGCGACTCCGCCGCGCTCGTCCTCTGCGAACACCCGTCGGGAATCACGGTGGGCCGCGAAGGGAGCGCGGCACACGTCCGCCCGAACGCGACCGAACTCGCCGCGCGGCAGTGGCCGGTGCGGTGGGTGGGTCGCGGCGGCGGGACGATGCTGCACCAGCCGGGGCAGGTCGCGTGCTACCCGGTGTTCGCGCTCGACGCGCTCGACCTCCCCGCCGGCCGCTACGTCGCCGAACTTCAGGCGGTCGCACTCGATCTGTGCCGCGAGTTCGGCATCGAAGCACTCCCCGACCCCGAACACCCCGGCGCTCGCGCGAACGGGCGGAAAGTCGCGCACGTGGGCGTCGCGATTCACGGCCAGGTGAGTTCGTTCGGCCTCGTCGTGAACGTGAACCCGGACCTCGCGCCGTTCCGCGATGTCCGGTGCGACGGCGACCCGGCGCACATGACCTCGCTCCAGCGCGAAAGTCCGCAGCGGGTGCGCGTGTCCGGTGTGCGGCAGAGACTTCTTGAACTGATCGCGGCCAGGTTCGGGTTCGCGCGTGTTTCAATATTCCACAACCACCCCGCGGCCCTGCCGCGACCGACACGACATGCACTCCCTCACGCTTCTTAGTTCTGGAAACGCTCCGGTCGCTGACGCTCCCGGCTCGCCAAGCAGTGGCGCGCGTCTCCCGAGTTGGTTGAAACGCCCGCTCCCGGCCGGGAACGGGAACAACTTCACCGCGCACCTGATCGAAGACCTCAAACTCGAAACGGTGTGCGAGAGCGCGCGCTGCCCGAACCGCCCGGAGTGCTGGTCGCGCCGCACCGCCACGTTCATGGTCATGGGCAACCTCTGCACGCGCACGTGCAGTTTCTGCTCGGTCCCCAAAGGCGCGCCCGAAGCGCTCGAAGACGACGAACCGGCCCGCCTCGCGGAAGCCGCCGTTCGCCTCGGGCTGAAGCACGTCGTCATCACCTCCGTGACGCGCGACGACCTGCCCGACGGCGGCGCCGATCACTTCGCACGCTGCATCGCGGCGGTCCGCGCACGCGCCCCAGGCGCCGCGGTGGAAGTGCTGACGCCAGACTTCCTCGGCGACACTTCCGCCATCGACGTTGTGACCGACGCGAACCCCGAAGTGTTCAACCACAACCTCGAAACCGTGCCGCGCTTGCACCGCGTCGTTCGCGGGCGCGCACTCTATTCGCGCAGCCTCGGGTTGCTCGACCGCGTGAAGCGCAAGGCGCCGCACATAGTAACGAAGGCCGGTCTGATGCTCGGCATCGGCGAAACGATCGACGAACTCTTTGATGTGCTGGCCGATCTGCGCGCCGTCAAATGCGACGTGCTGACGCTCGGCCAGTACCTGCGGCCGTCCGCGAAGCACATCCCGGTCGCGCGGTTCGTGCCGCCGGCCGAGTTCGATTCACTCGCAAAGACCGCGCGACTAATGGGCTTCAAGCAGGTTGTCGCCGGGCCGTATGTGCGGTCCAGCTATCACGCCGACGACATGGTGCCTACCCGTGAAGGAATCCCCGCGAACACCGATCACGGTGCCTGACCTCGGTTCGCCGCGCGTGACGTTCAGCCTGTGGCACGTGCGCGTCGGCGACCGCGTGACCGAAGGCGACCGCGTCGCGGAGGTGCTGATCCCCGGCGCGACCTTCGACGTGCCCGCACCGGTCAGCGGCACGCTCGCGGAGCGCGCCGCGCAGCCCAACGACCCGCTCACGCCCGGCACGGTGCTGGGGTTGATCGAAGAAGGCGAACCCCGGCCGCAAGGCCGGGGGTGACGCGACCCTCGCCCGGCGCGCCGGTGCCATGCCACCCGTTGCCCCGTCACCCCCGGCCTTGCGGCCGGGG
>CANLGS010000251.1 GCA_947490035.1 Gemmataceae bacterium | reverse complement strand
TTCACTGACTCGGACTTTCGCCGCCGTCCCTGGCATCTGTTCGCCTCGCAATGGGTGTTTGGGAGACATACACAAATCCCCGATTTCATGAAACCCCGTTTCCGAGTTGTGGCACTAGCCCGTGCCGCTCGGCAAGCGGCACCTACCAAGAGGCCCGCCGTTACCACATAATAGCTCTACCCTCCCGCCCTTCAATTAAGGACAACCGCATGTCTGGCACGTTCCGCCCGCTCGCGGGTGCGCTCGCGGTCTTCGCGCTGCTCGCGATCACCAACGCCGCGCCCGCCCAGAAGCCGTTCGACGACCCCGTTCTCGAACGGATGCGCAAGGACATCTTCTTCCTCGCCAGCCCGGACTGCGAGGGCCGCGGGATCGACACCAAGGGTATCGACAAGGCCGCCGACCGGATCGTCGAGGTGTTCAAGGAAGCCGGGGTGAAGCCCGCGATGAAGGACGGCACGTACTTCCAGCCGTTCAGCGTCACGATGTCGTCGAAACTCGGCAAGCCGGTGTCGTTCACGCTGACCGGCCCCGACGACGCGAAGAAGGAGCCGAAACTCGGCACCGACTACAACCCGATGGGCTTCAGCCCGACCAGCACGGCGAAGGGCGAACTCGTGTTCGCGGGCTACGGCATCACCGCGCCCGGCCTCAAGTACGACGACTACGCGGGGCTTGATGTCGAAGGCAAGTTCGTGGTGATCCTGCGCCGCACGCCGCGCTACAACGAGAAAGGCGACAAGCGGTTCGACACCACCGTGCCCGCCAGCGACGACAGCACGCACGCGGCGTTCGCCACCAAGATCGAAGTGGCGCAGAAGAACAAGGCCGCGGGCCTGATCATCGTGAACGACAGCACGGCGGCCGCGAAGAACGACCCGATCGCGCAGTACGCGCAGCACGCGAGCGGCACCACGCCGGCCAAGTTCCCAGTGATCTTCCTCAAGCGCGCGAGCCTCGACGAACTCCTCGCGGCCGCGAAGCAGAAATCGCTGAACGAGATCGAGACCGCGATCAACGAGAACCTGAAGCCGCAGTCGTTCGCGCTGAAGGGCTGGAAGGCCGACGCGGAGGTGACCGTTGACCGCAAGGAAGTGAAGCCCAAGAACGTCGTCGGTGTGCTCGAAGGCGCTGGCCCCTTGAAGGACGAGACGGTCGTGATCGGCGCGCACTACGACCACGTCGGGTACGGCACCTTCGGCAGCGCCGGCGGGCCGACCGCGAAGGGCAAGATTCACTACGGCGCCGACGACAACGCCAGCGGCACCACCGGCCTCATGGAACTCGCCCGGCGGTTCGGCGCGATCAAGAACCGGCAAGGCCGGCGGATCGTGTTCATCGCGTTCTCGGCCGAAGAGATCGGGCTGGTCGGCTCGCAGTTCTACTGCAAGGAGCCGCTGTTCCCGCTCGACAAGACGGTGGCGATGATCAACATGGACATGATCGGCCGCACCAAGCCGGTGCCGACCGACTGGCTCGGGCTGTTCGGCAAGAAGGATCGTCTGGTCGTGTACGGCACCGGCACCAGCGCCGGCTTCGCGGACCTCGTTGCGGACACGAACAAGAAGACCGACTTCAAACTCAGCACCATCGCGGCCGGCACCGGGCCGAGCGACCACGACTCGTTCTACCGCAAGAAGATCCCGGTGCTGTTCCTGTACACCGGCACGCACGGCGAGTACCACAAGCCGACCGACATCCCGGAGAAGATCGACGTACCCGGCATGAAGAAGACGACCGACTTCGCCGAACTCCTTCTCGCGCACCTCGTCGCGCAGGAAAGCCCGCCGAAGTACATCGCGGTGAAAGACCCGTGGAGCGACCCGACCGAGCCGCGCCGCACCGGGCCGATGGGTCCGCGCCTCGGCATTCTCCCCGACTACATGTACGAAGGCGAAGGTCTCCGGCTCGAAGGCGTGACGCCGGGCGGCGTGGCCGAGAAAGCCGGGCTGAAGGACGGCGACGTGATCGTGGAAGTGGGCGGCAAGGCGACGCCCAACATCGGCGCCTACATGACCGCGATGGGCGCCCAGAAGCTCGGCACCACCATCGACATCGTCGTCGATCGCAAGGGCAAGAAGCTCACCCTGAAGGCCAAACTGGAATAGGTTGCGAAGCAGAAAGAGCCGCAGATGACGCAGACGGACGCAGATCAAAACCACAGAGAAGAGTTTGTTTTGAACACGGTCTTCTGCCTTTAATCTGCGTCCGTCTGCGTCATCTGCGGCTCTTCTCTTCTTTATTTCTCCCCAACACCGAGACAGTCGTGGACATTCCCCGCGTACAGCTCGTTCGTCAGACCGCGCCGCAACCGGCCGTCGCCGACCCCGCGAAGGCCACTCGCGAGTTGTGGCTTGGCTCCAAGACCGCGAAGCGCATCAAACCCGGCATGAAGGTCGCGGTCGCGTGCGGCAGTCGCGGCATCAACAATTATCTTGCGCTCGCCAAAGCCACCGTTGACGCGATCAAGGAGTTGGGCGCGCAGCCGTTCGTCGTGGCCGCGATGGGGTCGCACGGCGGCGCCACGTCCGAAGGCCAGCGCGAACTGCTCGCCAGCTACGACCTCGATGAAGCGCACTTGGGGGTTCCGGTCGTCACGGACATGGGCGCGGAGAACCTCGGCGCGAACTCCTGGGGCCAACCGGTCTGGTGGGACAAGAACGCGCTCGCGGCCGACGCCGTGGTGACGGTGTCACGCGTGAAGCCGCACACCGACTTCCGCGGCAAGTTCGAGAGCGGCATCCTGAAGATGCTCGTGATCGGGCTGGGCAAGCGCCACGGGGCCGATCAGGTTCACAGTTTCGGCACGCGCGGCCTACGCGACATGATCCCCGAGTCGGGGCAGGTGATTCTCAAGAAGACGCCGTTCATCGGCGGGTTGGCGATTCTGGAGAACGCGAAGGAAGAGACCGCGAAGCTCGAAGTGATCGACCGCGACGACCTCTGGGACCGCGAGCCGGTGTTGCTCGAAGAGGCGAAGGGGTTGATGGGCAAGTTGCCGTTCAAGGGCACCGACGTGCTCATCATCGGCGAGTGCGGGAAGAACTACTCCGGCGCCGGGATGGACCCGAACGTGATCGGCCGGATGCTGATCGAGGCCACGCCCGAAGCCGAGACGAACGACCCGCGAATCGTTCGCATCGGCGTACTCGAAGTGTCTCCCGAAAGCCACGGCAACGCGACCGGCATCGGTCTGGCGGACCTCACGACCAACCGCGCGATTGCGGGGATCGACCAGGGGCCGTTCCGCATGAACAACCTGACGGCCCGGTCGCTGTGGCGCTCGAAGTTGCCGATCGCGTTCGAGACGGACCGCGAGGTGATCGCGGCGTGCGTGGAGACGTGCTGGCAGCCGGAGTTCGAGAAGGTGAAGTTCTGCGTGATTCCGAACACGCTGGAGGTGGTGGAGATGTGGGTGTCCGGGCCGCTCGCGGCGGACCTCAAGGGCCACGCACACCTTGAGTTCGTGGGCGAACCAATCGCGCTGCCATTCGACGCGAACGGCAACTTGGTGCAAGAGAAGCTGTTCCCGCACAGCGTTCGCGGAAGAAGGGCGAAGGGTCATTAACGACCTCTCGTTCTTTACTCCGAAGGAGTTGTATTCAATAGCCCAGGGTCGCGAGGCTTTGCGAGCGCACCCTGAGTGACAGTCGCAGGTTTCCAGTGTCGCGCCCGCCGGTGGTTTCCCAGGGTCGCGCGCTTTGCGTAGCCCCAGGGTGGCGCACGCAAAGCCGTGCTGACCCTGGGCTATTGAATACAACTCCTTCGGAGTAAAAACCAAGACACGTCGTGACCGCGTCAGCGTCCCATTCATCTTGCCCACGTCGCCGTGCCCGCACAGCTTGCACAACCGGCATCGCCGCCACATCGCGCAACCGGAATCTCGCCGGTTCGGATCAAGTCGCGTGAGGCGGTAACTTTTACAACCTAGAATCGGGGTGCTGGAGTGCGCTTTCGGAAGCTTGCGCGGAGGATTCTTCATGACCCGTAAACTGATGCTCGCCGCGGTCGCCGCGCTCGTGTTCGGGGCCGTCGGGTGCCGCCACCGGTGCTGCCACCTCAACGAACCGGGCAACCGCCCGCGGCCGTTCCTGCCGGACGCGCCGCGGAACCCGACCCTGCTGCCGCCGGCCGGCGTGCCGACCTCGCCCACGGTGCCCGCGCCGGGGCCGAGCAACTTCCCGCCGCCCGCGTCGCTCGACCCGCTTCGCCCCGCGCCGAAGGGCGGCCCCGAACTGCTGTTCCCAGACCCGCTGCCGGGCGGGCCGTCGTCGCGGCCCACGCAACCCGGCGCGCCGGGCGTATTGGGCGCGCCCGTGAAGCCGCAAACCGCCGAGCCGCCGAAAACCGCATACACGAAGGTGAAAGACGGACTGTTCGCGGGGCGCAAGCCGACCCTTGACGGGTTCGACGCGATCAAGACCGCGGGCTTCCGCAGCGTGGTGTACCTGCACGCCGCCGGCACCGACGTGAGCGCGATCAAGGACGTGGCCGCGACCCGCAATCTCGCGTTCCGCGCCATCGAGACGACGCCCGAAACGCTCGCGGACGCAATCACCGAGTTCAACCGCGTGACCGCCGACCGGCTGAACCGCCCGGCCTACGTGTTCGGCGAAGACGACCTCCGCGCCGGCGCCGTGTGGTACCTGCACCTGCGCACCGTCGATTCGCTCGGCGACGACGTGGCCCAACTCCGCGCAAAGCCGCTCGGCCTCAGCGACCGCGGCGACGAAGGCCGCGCCTTCACGCTGGCGATACAACGGGTTCTGGAATCGAAGTGATTGGTTTTGCTTTGTGGCACAGGCTTCCAGCCTGTGTTGCTTTGAGAATCACAGGCTGGAAGTCTGTGCCACAAAACCGAGGCTAAACAGCGCGCTCGTTTTGGTCCACCACTCCCATCAGTTCACTCACATCGCGCACCACGTAATCCGGCGATCCACTCCGCAGTAGCTCCGCCGTGTGGAAGCCCCACGCGACCGCGGCCACCTTCACGCCCGCCTTCTTCGCGGCCTCCACGTCGCGCAACTCGTCCCCGATGTACAGCACGTCCGCGCGGGTCAGGCGCTCGGCGCGGAGGATGCGCTTCAGCGCCTTGCCCTTGCCGAACAGCCGCGGGTAGCCGACCACGAACGCGAAGTGCTGCTCCGCGCCGTTCGCGCGCAGGCACCGCCGGATGTTGTCCTCGCGGTTCGACGACAGCACGCCCAGCCGCACACCGGCCGAAGCGAGCGCCGCGAGAACGTCCGGCACGCCCGCGACCAGCTTCAACCGGTCGGCCTCTTCCGCGGCGGCGGCCTGATACCGTCGCACGAGTTTGGGGAGGCGCCACAGCGAGATGCCGTGCTGCTTGAGGAACTGGCGCGTCGAGAGCGAGCGGGCCGCGGTCAGGTCTTCGATTGGTTTGAAGCCCATGTCCGGGGCGAGCCGGTTGAAGATGGCCGCGGCCGTCGGGACCGAGTCCGCGAGCGTGCCGTCGAAGTCCCACACGACGAGTTTGAACGGCACGGCGGCCTCCGGGAGAGGAGAGGCGGTGACGGGACGAAGACACCCGCTCCTTGACAGTCGCGGTTCACACGGCGGGGCGGGCGCCGGCGGTGCGCGGCAGCGCGGCGAAGCGACTCGGCGAGGCGGCCGGAACGTGTACCGCGAGCCACGCGGCGGCCTTCTCCGCGTCCCACCCGGCGGCCGGGTCGAAGCTCACGGCCGCGGTGAACGCGAACGGCCCGGCGCCGGTCACCTTCTCGCGCACGCCCGCTTCCAGATCGACCCACGCGCCGTCGGCGCCGTCGGCCGCGGGCCACGCGACGGTAAACGCGTCGGCCCAGACGAGTTCGCCGCACGGCCGCAGCAGCACCTCGCCAAGTTCGTGGAAGAGGAAGCTCTTCGCGACGGTCACGGGCGTATTGCCCGGGAACGCGATCTCGGCGAGTACCGGGTCGCCGTCGGTCGCGGGGAACCGCAGTTCGATCTCGGGTCGGTCGGCGAGCGGCTCGCGGGTCATCCCGCGGCGCTGGTCGGGGGTCAGGTGCGTAAGCCGGCAGACGAGGCGGTCGCCCTCGACGGCCCACGTCTCGCGGTCGAGCAGTTTGGCGACGTGGGCCGCGAACGGCACTTCGGCCGGCCGACCGGAACGCGGGCCGCGCGGGAAGGAACCGTTGAACGTCGGGCGCGGGTCGTCCGGCGGGAGCGTGTGACCGACGAACACCCAGCGTCCGGCGAGGCGCGAGAGCGCGGGGAACTCCGCTTCCGGCAACTCTTCCGCCCGGTCGAGCACGAGGACGCCGAAGGGCGGGTTGTCGGCGGGCGCGTTGAACACAGGGTCGGCGCCCAGACTGCCGGGCGTGCCGACGATCACCCGCGCGGCTTCGGTAGCTTTCTCGCGCGCGGCGACCAGTTTCCGCACGCCGGTCGCGTAGTCCTCGCCCGGTACGGCCACCGCGATGACGCGGTTCAGCGCCGCGGCTTCGGCCCGTGCCCGCGTGCGCTCGTCCTCGGCGACGGCAATGGCGGCGTCG
>CANLGS010000250.1 GCA_947490035.1 Gemmataceae bacterium | reverse complement strand
ACGGTCGCGGTTCACCCGGCAACTGGTGAACCGCGACCGTCAGGGAGCGGGTGGCACACGACGCAACAGCCTTGAGGGCACTCGCCAATCACTCCGAGCCGGGCAGCGCGGGCGGGACGAACGAGCCGTCCCAGTTGGCCGGCGGGCGGCGCTTGGTCGCGTCCATCACGCGCACCAGGCACTTGCCCACCGGGTCGTCGGCGAATTTGGTGTTGATCTCCTCGTAGCAGTCGTTCCACTTGCCCTGCGTGAACAGGTCCACCGTCGAAGCCCACTCTTCGCGCAACCAGTCCGGCAGGATCGCGGTCGAGGCCGAGTACAGCTCGAACGCCCACAGCGGTTCGGGGAAGCCTTTTGCGCGCACCTTGCCCAGCCGCCGCGTGAGCATCTCGCGGCCCGACGGGTCGATCTCCGCGACCTGGCGCGAGACCTCTTCCGACACGAGGATCGGCACGCCGAACGCTTTGGTCATGGCTTCGAGGCGGAACGTAAGGTTCACGACCGGGCCGTACAGATCGACCGTCGCGAGGTCGTGCGCGCCGAGCCGCCCGGCGACCGCGATGCCGTGCGTGATCGCCACCCCGCACCGGCCGCTCTTCCCCCAGTCGCCCAGCCGCCCGGCGATGGAGATCGCGGCGCGGGCGGCCAGACCGACCTGCCGCTCTTGCAACTTCGGCCAGCCCCAGAACCCCAACACCGCGTCGCCGCGGAACCCGCCCACCACGCCGTCGCGGTCGGCGATGGTCGAGGCCATCACGTTCAGTTGGTTGCCGATCTCCCGCTGGGCGGCGAGCAAATCGGTGGCGTTCTTCGACGCGAACAGCGAGTAGTTCCGCAGGTCGCAGAACAGCGTGGTGATCTCCTTCTCGACGGGGACGAGCATCCGTTCCAGTTCGGCGGGGTCGTCGAGGTACTTCCACAGGCTTTGCGGCCACGCCCGGCGGGTCACCTTGTTCTGCTCGGTCAAGCGGGCCACCCGCAGCGTCGTCTCGATCATGCCGACGAGCAGTTCGCCGATCTTCTGGTACTGCGTGAGGTCGTTGACGATCTTGTCCTGGGCGGACTTCTCCAACATGTTCCACTGGCCGTTGGTCTGGCCGGCGACGTAGAGGGCGTACCGCGAGCCGTCTTGGAACGGCGTGCAAACGGCCCACGGCGTCACCCCGTGGACGTGCGTGTCGGCCATCGTCAGTTCGGCGCCGCCGGCGCCGCCGGCCGCTTCCGGCGACCAGCAGTGCAGGCACGACCGCCGGCGCTCGGCGATCGCGCGGTGCGCGAGGCGCTTGGACGGGTTGAACCCGCCGGTCGCGTGCGGCGTGTTCGGCCGGACGTTGGACTCCACCAGCGTGAGCCGTTTCTCGGTCGGCGGGCAGTCTTGCGGGATGCGGACGATGCCGGCGGCGTCGGCCCGCGGCATCGCGTCCATGATGACGCGGAGCATCTGCCGGAACAGCGCCTGCTCGGTGGTGATGGCGCGGATGGTGTTGGGCAGGTTCTCCATCGCGCGCAGCGCCGCCGCCGGGTTCGCGAACGGAATCTCTTCGAGCTGCGCCCGCGTCTTCTCCTCCTGGCGCGGCGCCACCGTCGCATCGACGGGCGCCTCCTTCTCGGACTCGTCGTCGCTGTGGAGTGTGAAGCGGGTCTGGCCGATCCAGAACGACTCGCCGCGGCCGACGGTGCATTTGCCCTGCGGCGCCTCGACCAGTTTCTTCACCTTCTCGTCGAACACGAGCGTCTGGTTGGCCGGCGGGTTCGGATACCCCGGACTGGTCGGCCGCGTCTGGACGGTGAGTTTGTCTTTGGCCGGCTCCCAGGTGAGTACGGCCTGGAAGCGGGAGATCTGGTCGTCCTCGGGGACGGCGATGTCCATCTTCCCTTCGTCCCGGCCGAGGTTGAGGGGCCGGTTCGGGGCGAGGGGAAAGCGGCGCCCGTACTGGCGGGCAATGACCGCCGAATTCTTCGGGTCGGCCTGAACGTCGGTGATCGCTTCAATCTCTGCCATCGTCTGCGAACTCCTCGATGCGCACCGGTGCGGGCGCGTGCGCACCGGCTCAAATTCTATCGTACTTGCTGGCGCGTCTTGGTGAGAGATGAGTGTTCCGAGTTTTCTGGCCCCGCGCCACCGCCCGCGTCAGAATAACCGGCGACCGCGCGCGGAGCAGCGCGATCCGACGCACTGCCACAGCGGGGCGCCGTTCTTGACGAGCCGGAAGCGTAAGCGACGGATAAAGCTGTCCGTCGCTTACGCTTCCGGCTCGTCAGATAGTCTCATTACTAGCTATGGAGCAGCGGCAAACGCGCGGTGCGTGCGCGTTTTTTGTCCAAATCCTCTTGACCCGCCCGTGGGTCGCGGTATATCCACCGGCTTTCTGCGCTATCCGCGGAATATCGGGGGGAGTACCGCATGGACGCGGTTGAAGTGTCGGCTCCGGTTCACAACACACAGGTACGCGCCCGCCGCTCCGTTGCGGTCCGGACGGCGGTACTCTTCCTCCCGCTCGCGTGTTTACTCACGCTCTGCGCGGCGGTCGCCTACGCCAAACAGCCGACGGTGCCCGGCGCGCCGAAGGCGGCGCCGACCATCCTGCCGGCCGGCGGCGACGGCACGCGCGACCCCAAGAACCCGGACTGGTCTACCGACCCGAACGACCCGTTCCCGATGCCGCCGCACCTCGCCAACGTCGAGTTGATGAAGCAGACGCACGAGGAGGCCTACGCCAAGTCCGTCGGGTGCATGGGCTGTCACAAGAACGTCGGCGACCCGCACGGCAAGGACACCCTGCGCATCGGCTGCACCGACTGCCACGGCGGGAACGCGGGCTGCAACGACAAGAATAAGGCGCACGTCCTGCCCAAGATGCCGCAGTTCTGGCCGAACTCCGGCAACCCGGTGCGCTCCTACACGCTGCTCAACAACGAGTCCCCGGACTTCGTCCGGTTCGTCAACCCCGGCGACTTCCGCATCGCGCACATCAGTTGCGGCACCAGCGGCTGTCACCCCAAAGAGGTGCAGACGAACCGCAAGCAGATCATGAACACCGGGTGCATGTTGCTCGGATCGGCCGCGTACAACAACGGCACGCTGCCGGTGAAGCGCGCGATTATCGGCGAAGCCTACGGCATGAACGGCGCGCCGCTCATGCTCAAGACGTTCCCGCCGCCCACCCCGGAAGAGGAGAGGCGCGGCGTGGTCGCGCAGCTCGTGCCGCTCCCGCGGTTCGAGATGAGCCAGCCGGGTAACGTGCTCCGCATCTTCGAGCCGGGCGGGCGCTTCTTGCCCGAAATCGGCATCCCCGAACGGCTCGACGAGCCGGGCCGTACCCGCGTGCGCCTCAGCCTCCGCGGGCTGGGTACGGGCAACCGGACTGACCCAGTACTCGTCAGCGCGAACAAGACGCGCCTCTTCGACCCGACACTGAACTTCCTGGGCACCAACGACAACCCCGGCGACTACCGCAGCAGTGGGTGTTCCGCGTGCCACGTGCCTTACGCCAACGACCGCTCCCCGATCCACAGCGGGCCGTACGCCAAGTACGGCAACGCCGGGCTGACCGCGCCGGACAACCCGGACCCGACCATCCCGAAGAACGAGCCGGGGCACCCGATCGCGCACAAGTTCGTCAACTCGGTGCCGACCAGCCAGTGCATGGTGTGTCACATCCACCCCGGCACGACGGTCATGAACAGCTACATCGGCTACATGTGGTACGACGAGGAGTCGGACGGCAAGCACATGTACCCCGCGAAGCAGAAGAACCCGACGACCGAAGAACTGATCAAGTCGATGCTGCGCAACCCGAACGAGTCGGCGGCACGCGGCAACCTGTCGGACCCGGCGTTCACCGCGAAGCTCTCGGAGCTGAACCCGCACCTGTCGAAGAACCACTTCGCGGACTTCCACAGCCACGGGTGGGCGTTCCGCGCGGTGTTCAAGAAGGACAAGAAGGGCAACTACATCGACCACTCGGGCGGGTTCGTCGGGCCGCCGACGGCCGAGAAGATGGCCGCCGGCGTGGACTGGCCGAACCAGGCGCGCAACTTCCACCAGACCTCCAAGTTCCCGGACCCGAAGACCGGTCCGCAGGCCGCGCGCGACGCCGAGACGAAGCTCAACGACTCGTGCCGCGGCGGGAAGCCCGTTCACATGATGGACATCCACATGGAGAAGGGCATGCACTGCATCGACTGCCACTTCGTGCAGGACATGCACGGTAACAACCGGCTGCACATGGAAGTCCGCGCCGCCATCGAGATCCAGTGCGTGGACTGCCACGGCACGGCCGGCGGCTACACCACGCTGAAGACCAGCGGCCCCGCGAGCTACACGTCCGCGCCCGACGGCAAGGGGCGCAACCTGCTGGCCATGAAGACGCCGTTCGGCGTGCCGCGGTTCGAGATCCGCGAAGGCCCCGACGGCACCAAGCGGTACTTCCAGAACAGCAGCGTCGAGAAGGGGCTGCAGTGGGAGATGGTGCAGGTGAAGGACACGGTGACCAGGGGCAACGCCCGGTACAACGAGAAGTCGGCCCTCGCCAAGACGGTGCGCGTGGACAAGGCGACCGGGAAGATGGTGTGGGGCGAACTGCCGGCCGCGGGCGACAAGGACCAGTGCGCCCACTCGAACGACAACATGACGTGCATGACGTGCCACTCGGCCTGGAACCCGAGCTGCTTCGGGTGCCACCTGCCGCAGAAGGCGAACCTGAAGATGCCGGTGCTGCACTTCGACGGCGACACGCAGCGCAACTACACCGCGTACAACTTCCAGACGCTCCGCGACTGCACCTACATGCTCGCCCGCGACGGCGACGCCACGGGCAACAAGATCAACCCGGCCCGGTCCAGTTGCGCGATCCACGTCGGGTCGCACAACGGCAACCGCGAGTCGATCTACGTGCAGCAGCAGACGATCTCGGCCGAGGGCTTCGGCGGCATCGCGTTCAGCACGAACGTGCCGCACACGGTCCGCGGGCGCGGCGTCGGCGAGACCAAGCAGTGTACCGACTGCCACCTGTCGAAGAAGAACGACAACAACGCGTGGATGGCGCAACTGCTCATGCACGGCACCGGGTTCATGAACTTCGTCGGCAAGTACGCGTGGGTCGCGGCCGGCGAGGAAGGGTTGTTCGCGGTGCAGGTGACCGAGAACTCCGAGCCGCAGGCGGTGTTCGGGAGCGACTTCCACTACTACGCGTACCCGGACAACTACAAGAAGCACGCCGAGAAGGGCGGACTCATCAAGAACGCGCACGAGCACCCCGGTCGCGACATCGCGAAGGGCGCGCTGCGGCCGCTGAAGAAGTCCGAGGTGCTGATGGTGCAGAACCGCGGCGAGTACCTGTACGCCGCGTGCGGCGAGGGCGGGGTGCGCGTGTTCGACATCGCGTTCATCGACGACAAGGCGTTCGCCGAGCGGATCACGACCGCGCCGGTCTCGCCGGTCGGCCAGAAGTTCTACCTCGACACGAAGTACGCGACCTACGTCGCGGCCCCGACGACGGTGGCCGTGGACCCGACCCGCGCGCAGATACCGGGGAACAAGGAGGGGAAGATTCACCCGCTGTTCGGCTACCTGTACGTCTGCGACAAGTACGAGGGGCTGATCATCACGGGCGTGGCGACCACGCTCGACGGCAACCCGGTGAACAACTTCCTCAAGAAAGAAGTGTGCTTCAACCCGGACAACCTGCTGCACGACGCGAAGCACTGCGTCATCGTCGGCCACTACGCCTACGTGTCGTGCGCCGCGGGTCTGGTGGTGATCGACATCGACGACCCGAAGAACCCGAAGGTGACGGCGGTGGTCGGCGAGAAGGAACACATCCACCACCCGCACATGGCGGCGGTCCAGTTCCGCTACGCCTACGTGTGCGACGAGCAGGGCGTGAAGGTGCTCGACATCACCAACCCGGCCAAGCCGGTGGTGAAGTCGCAGATGAAGATGCCGGACGCGCACAGCATCTACTTGGCGCGCACCTACGCCTACGTCGCGGCCGGCCCGCGCGGGCTGGTGATCCTCGACATCCAGAACGCCGAGGAGCCGAAGTTCGACCAGGTGTACAACGCCGGCGGGCACATCAACGACGCCCACGACGTGAAACTCGGCATCACCTACAACAGCCTTTTCGCGTACATCGCGGACGGGAAGAACGGGATGCGGGTGGTGCAGTTGATGTCGCCGGAGACGCGCGGATACGAGGGCTTCGGGCCGCGACCGACGCCGCGCCTGGTGGCGACGTACCGGCTGCCGCACGGCGGGCACATTCTGAACGTGGCCCGCGGCCTCGACCGCGACCGCGCGGTGGACGAGAGCGGTAACCAGATCAGCGTGTTCGGGCGGGTGGGCGCCCGGCCGCTGAACGGGGCCGAGCAGCGGAAGATGTACGTCCGCGACGGCATCCCGTGGTTCGTCAGCGACGACCCCAAGGACGCGCTCTACGAGGAGCGCCGGAAGAAGTAAGAGCAAGGGCGAAGAAGAAGAGCCGCAGATAACGCAGAGGGACGCAGATCAAGACAAGAGGCAGAGTTCTT
>CANLGS010000249.1 GCA_947490035.1 Gemmataceae bacterium | reverse complement strand
GTCCAGGTCGAGCAGCACGCCGATTTGCAACCCGGCGGCGTGCATCGCGGAGGAGAGTTCGTGGGTCGTCGCGGGGTCGTCGATCAGTGTGGAGAACGTCGTGCCGCGGAACTTGCGGATCAGAGCAACCGCGCGGCCGATGTTCGGCCCGACGAGCGGGTACGCGATCAGCACGTCCGGCGCGCCGGCGGTCGCGAGCATCTCCGCTTCCGCGATGGTCGCGCACTTGTGTTTCGTCACGCCCGCGCCGAGCAGCAGTTTGACGATCTCGACCGTCTTGTGCGTCTTCACGTGCGGGCGGAGCCGCGTCGGGCTACCGGCCATCTCAATCACGCGCGCGATGTTGTTGCGGATGAGTTCGGGGAAGAACACCAGCGCCGGACTGAACACGGTCGCGGCGTCGGAGAGGGCGTAGGCGGGGTGCATGGTGCGGCCTCGATGGGTGTGAGGAGAGGATACCACAAGCGGGCGTGATGGGGATGGGTTGGGTGTTCCGAAACGCGGGAAGTGGGCGCGTGCATGGGGAAGTTGGTGGTGATCGGCTCGGTTGTCTGGTGTGGATCGAGCTTGTAATTTACAAGTACAAATCAGACTGTGTTGGGTGCCGAGGTGTGGACCATGGTCAAGACCTCCGAGAGCCTCTCTTCCGCCACTCCCGAACCCTGGCTCGAAGTCACCAGTTCCCGCCATTTCGCCGCGTGGATGGCCGAGCAACAGATCAGCCTCGCGTTCACGGCCTACCAGACCGGCAAGCTCATCTTGCTCGGGCGCCTTCCGAATGGTCAACTCACCGTCGTCGAACGGACGTTCGACCGCGGCATGGGTCTTTGGGCCAGCGACCAAACCATGTGGTTGAGTTCGCTCTACCAACTGTGGCGATTCGAGAACGTCCTTCGCCCCGGTGAAATCTATCAGGGCTGTGACCGGCTGTTCGTCCCGAAGACCGGGCACACCACGGGCGATCTCGACGTACACGACGTGACCGTGGACGAAAGCGGTCGAGTCGTCTTCGTCGCCACCAAGTTCAACTGTCTCGCCGCCCTGGACGAGCGATACAGTTTCAAGCCCCTCTGGCGCCCTCCGTTTGTGAGTAAGTTGGCGGCCGAGGATCGGTGCCATTTGAACGGGCTTGCGGCGGAAGGTGGACGACCGCGCTACGTGACGGCGGTCGGCGCCAGCGATGTCGCCGACGGCTGGCGCGACCGCCGTCGCGACGGCGGCCTCGTGATGGAACTGCCGGACGGTCGTGTCGTGGCCTCGGGGCTTTCCATGCCGCACTCGCCGCGTATTTACCGCGGACGGTTGTGGCTGCACGATTCCGGCACGGGCCAGTTCGGTAGCATCGACACAACCAGCGGAACCTTTCAGCCTCTGGCGTTCTGCACCGGCTACCTCCGGGGTCTTGCGTTCAGTGGCGACTACGCGGTGGTGGGCCTGTCGTGCCCCCGGCACGACAAGACCTTCGGCGGCTTGGCCCTCGAACAAGAGTTGCGGAACCGCGGGGCCGAACCGCGGTGCGGGCTTCACGTGATCGACCTGCGGACCGGAGACACCGCCCACTGGGTCCGGATAGAAGGCCTCGTGCGCGAACTCTACGATGTCGCCGTGTTGCCGGGAGTCGTGCGCCCCGCGCTGTTCGGCTTCAAAGCCGATGACGTTCAGCGCACCGTGTCCATCGGCGACCCCGAACCGTTGTAGACTTCGACCGGCCGTCGCGGTGACGAGCGGCCCTCCGGTCGTTCGTCCAGCCACAACCAGACGCCACTCAGAAGCAGCAGCAACCAGAGCCACTGGTCCGTCTCCTCGGCGATCGGTTGCGGGTTCACCGCTTCGACCGGCGCCGGCGATTGCTCGCGTGACACCGGGAACGTGGCGCGCTCTTCCGGAATGGCGTCCGAACCGCGAGCGAGCGGCGCATCCGGTTCCTCGTCGGACGCGGGCGCAAGTTTCTGGTCGCCGTTGTGAGCCGTGTCGTCGGTCGGTGCCCGCGAAAGCGCAATCGGTGTCGTGTCCGGAATCTGCGCCGCCGAGTCCATTTCCGGGGCGGGCGGCTCGACCACATCTTCCACTCCCTCCCGCTCGCGGATCTGCTTGCGGAGGGCGTCCAGAGCGTCTTCGATTCCCGTGATGAAGTCGTTCAGCGGCATCGGACCTGTCACGGGGGTTTCCGGGTCGCCGGCGTCCGCGTCGTCCTCACTCACAGTTCCGCCTGCGAACAGCGCAGTTGACAAAGCGGCGAGGATGTCCTGGGCGAGACCGTTCGTTGAGGAACCGGTGGGGTCGGAATCCACCCGGCCGAGGTCGCTCTGGTCAGCGCTTCCCGAACTTGAAAGGACGGCCGCGAAGAATGTCCCGGACGTTCCCACCGACTGGAGGTCGATCGTCTGTGCTGACGGCGCGAACGGGGTGGGATCGACCGGCGTCGCGACCCCCTGTTGGATGGTGAAGGCAAACGGGTTGTCACCTGTCCCGGCGTCGCTGGGGATCGTGAAGCCGGTGTCGCCCGTCCCCGGGTTGGTCGGGAACGGAAAGTCGGTGGGGAACGAAAAGCCGGTGACGCCCGTCCCCGCGGCGATGGTGAACGCGAAGACGGTGTCGCTCGTCACCGTGCCGCTCGCGAAGATCTCCATCACGCCGCCGGCGGTGATGACGACCTGCAACCCGCTGAGGGTCGTGAGGCGCGCGTCACTGAAGACCTGGGTCACGGCCAGACTCCCGCCGACGGTTGGCTGGAGCAGACCGAGCGAGCCGCCCGCGAACCCGGCGACCACCTGCCCGTTCTGTGCCACGCTGATGGCGGCGAGCGTGGTGGATGCGTAGACCTGAGTCACGCTCAGAGCGGTCGGATCGAACCGGTAGATGCCTTGCGCGGTCGGCAGGTAGTCGCGGGTGAGGGGGCCGATCGGGGTGGCGGGAACGGTCAGGGTGATCGGCCCGTTGTCCTTGAAGAAGCCCGTGCCCACACCGCCCCGGCCGATGCCGGGGAGCGCGGTGATCGTGCCGCTCCCGGCGTTGGTCACGACCAGCGCGGGCACACTGCCGCCGTTCACCGGTTCCAGTACGGCGGAGATGGGGCCGGTCCCGCCCGAACCGAGCCGCGGCCCCGCGCGGCCGACCCACGCGCCGTTGACGACACCGCCGAAGATCACGGAGATGTCGTTGGACCCCTTGTTGACGACCAACAGGGACGGGATGGGGCTGCCGTTAAAATACCCGGTCGTCAGGGACACCGGATCGGTGCCGACCGAATACGACACGGGCGCGGCGAACGTCGGTTCGCCCGTCCGCGGGTTCACGGCCAGCGTCCGGTAGACGATGACACTGTTGCTTCCGCTGGCGACAACGACCGCGTCGTACAACCCGGCGGCGCCTTCCAGTTGAATCCAATACACGGCGCCCGGCGCCAACTCGTCGGGACTGGCGGGCACCGTCGCGACGGGCGCGGACGTGGCGACCGTGACGTTCGGGGCCACGCGCACCCCGGTCGCGGCGGGCATCTGGACGGTGACGGTGTTCGTCCTTTGATTCGCCACCAGTACGACGGAGGTGCCCTGGTTTTGCAGAACGTCGAGTGGGACGGCGTCACCGGTCAGCGGCGCCGGCGGCGTGAAGGTGCCGTCGCCGTTCCCGACCAGGCGCAGCACGTCGCCGAACGCGTTCCCGACGAGCAGGTCGAACAGCCCCGGCCGGCTGCCGGGGATCAGTAACAGGCCCGTTGACTGGCTGCCGACCGTCATTTGCTGGCCCAACGTGAAACGGCCGGTGCCGTCGTTGGTGTAAATCCAGACCTCGTCCCGGCCTTCCATGAGGATCGCGAGGTCCGCCGTGGCGGTGCGGCGCGAGTCCAGCCCGTCGGTGCCGTGGAAGTTCGCGGTCACCACCGGTCCGGGTTGATCGTTGATGTCGCGGCTGGAACTGGTGGACGTTGTCAGCGCCTGCCGCGGGTCCGCGAACCCGCCGCGACCGTCGTTGGTGAGAACGGTGAAACTGTGGGCGCCGCGGTTGACCACGACCAGGTCGTCTCGGCCGATCACCGCGGATTCGGCGGCGAACACCCGGAAAAGCGGCAGCGAGAGGGAGAGCAGCCCCAAGACATCGTGGGCGTCGTGCGTGTCCTCCCCGCCGGCGGAAATCAGATAGGCCGGCCTGGCAGGGATCGCGGTTTCGTCTGCGTCACGCTCGCCAACGGCTTGGGCAAGGAAGTCCCGGAACGTACCGATCGCTTCGGCGGCATCATGCGGACGATCCGGGTTGGTCGCCGGATGAGATCGGGTCTGTCGCGTCTTGGGTATCCGCAGCTTGCCGCGGAGCGCCTCTCGCGTCCGCGACTCCCCGAAGATGGACTCCACACGCTCATTCGACGAATGAATAATTACATTGAGAGGTCACGCGGGCGCGGTATACTCCGCTTGAATACTCAGGACGCACCCATGAACGAAAACGGACCACACACGACGGTTCCGCACACGCCGTCCGCAGGACAACCCGCCGACAACACAACACCGCACACCAGTGAGGAAAGCTCGACCGGCCCGGACCGCACGGCCGATCACACACCAGCGGAGCCTCCTGCGGGCTTGGGAACTGTCGTGCGCACGCCGTCGGACGTGGTCCTACTCGAAGAACACGTGAAGACGAGCGCCGCGCACATGGTGCCCGGTTACGTTCTCCTGAGCGAGCTGGGGAGCGGCGGAATGGGTGTCGTGTACAAAGCACGCCACCTCAAACTGAACCGCGTCGTGGCCATCAAGATGATGCTCGGCGGCGAGCGTACCGGGCGAGGCGAACTGATCCGATTCTTGGCCGAAGCCGAAGCGATCGCGGCGGTGAAGCACAAGAACGTGGTGCAGGTGTACGACTACGGCGACGCCAACGGTCGCCCGTTCATGGCCCTGGAGTTCTGCCCCGGTGGCACTCTCAGTAAGCTCCTTCCCAAGGGCCACAAGGCGATGAAGAACGCGCGCGCGTCGGCGGCGCTACTGGCACAGGTGGCGCGGGGAGTGGCCGCGGCGCACGCGATGGGAATCGTTCACCGCGATTTGAAGCCCGGCAACGTGTTCCTCGACGAGGCTGGCGTTCCGAAGGTCGCGGACTTCGGACTGGCGAAGCGCGGTGCGGGGGCGGACGTGACGCGCCAGGGCGCCGGTATGGGCACGCCCGCGTACATGGCCCCGGAGCAGGGCCGCGACGCCAAATCCGCCGGAGCCCAGGCCGACGTGTGGGCGCTGGGCGTCATGCTGTACGAAGCGCTGACCGGCACGCGCCCGTTCACGGGCACGGTACAGGAGGTCATGGCGAAGGCCGAGCGCGCCAACCCGACCCCGCCGCGCAAGGCGGTCGCATCGGTGCCGCGCGACCTGGAACTGATTTGTCTGAAGTGTCTCGCCAAGGTGCCACACGAGCGATACCCAACCGCGAAGGAGTTAGCCGACGACCTCGACCGCTACGAGCGCGGCGAGCCGATCAGCGTCCGTCCCGCCGGACCGCTGGAACGCGGGTACAAATGGGCGCGACGAAACAAGGCCGCGACAGCCACGATCGTCGTCGGCGCGGTGGCCTTTATCGCGATCATCGGGTTGCTGATCAGCCTGAAAATCAACGGCGACAAAGACCGCGAAAAAGCGGAGGAAATAGCGCGCCGAGAAAAAGCCGAGATAGAAAAGAAAGAAGCCGATGATAAAAGACTCCATGTCGTGGTCGACAAGAACGCGAGCGATCTGGCGAAGAGTGCGAAGGACACCCGCGACGCGAACGCACGGTACTTCTCTCAGATTCGCATCACGAACGAGGTCCGGTCGAGTGACCTCAACCGGGCTGCGAAAATGCTCGCCGACAAATCCTTTTTCCCGGATCACCTCCGCGACGTGACGTGGCGCGTCCTGAACCGCTCCTGCAACCTGGAGTACCTCACACTAACCAAACAACCGGGGGCGGGGGCGCTGACCGTCTCCCGCGACGGGAAGACGGTGGCGCTCGGCGACCAGGGCGAAAATCCGGCGATACGCCTGCTCGACGCAGAAACGGGCCGCGAGCGGCAGCAACTCACCGGGCACACGGGGGCCGTAAACGCCGTCGCGTTCGCCGCGCAAACGGACGCAATCGCCTCCGCGAGTGCGGACGGCACCGTTCGGTTGTGGGACCTGGAGAAGGGTACCGCGCGGGTCGTCCTCAAGGCCGGGGTGGGGCTCCAGTCCCTGGCCCTGGCCCCGCTCGCGACGTGGGTCGCGGCGGGACCGACCGGAAACGCACTCGTCGGAAAACACCCAACAGCGATCAAGTTCTGGGATCTGTCCGGCGACGGGAACCCGGTTCCGAAGGACCTCATCGGCCACGACGGATACGTCTGGGCGCTCGCGAGCAGTCCGGACGGGAAAACGCTCGCCTCGGCCTCAGTCGACCGCACGGTTCGACTGTGGGACGTATCCAAGGGGCAGGCGCGCGCGGTTCTGAAGCACGATGCAGCGGTCACGTGCGTCACCTTTGCCCCGGACGGCAAAACGCTCGCGACTGCGGGCATCGATGGTATTCTGAAG
>CANLGS010000248.1 GCA_947490035.1 Gemmataceae bacterium | reverse complement strand
TGCGTCCGTCTGCGTCATCTGCGGCTCTTCTGCCTTCTGCCCTCTGCTAAGCGACGCGTTTGGCCGCGACCCACAGCATGTACGCGACCCGGTCGTTCAGCTTCTCGCGCCGGCGGCGGTGGATGTACACGTCGCGCCAGGCGTAATACAGACCCGCGATTGCAAGGCAGGCGACGTTGCAGGCGAGCAACTGAAACACGAGTACACTCCACTTCGGCGTGATGGCGACTGGTGGGAAGAGGGTTCGCGGGCGGGCGACCGGAACACCGAACCGTAGGTCACGCGCGCAAGCGGTCAACCAGGGGAGCGGTAAATTGGCGTGTGGGGATTCGCTAGAAGTGACGGCTTTTTCGGCAGTATTCCTGCAACCGCTGAAAGCGGCAAACCCGGCGCGGCCGGTTGACAGTGCCTATTTCGCGCCGGCCGATGTGAAGAGTTCCCCGCGCAACCCGATCAGCCCTTCGCTGCCGAGGCGGACGAGTTTGCCGTCTACCTCGACCTCGAACAGGTCGTCGAGTTCCTGGTACGCGAGGACGCGGACGCACGCACCCGGCGTGAGACCCTGCGCGCGCCAGTGCCGGAGACGTTCGGGGTTGTCGTCCTGGGCCTCGCGCACGACGACCGTGTCGCCGGCGCGAAATTCCGAGAGCCGCTTCAGGTTCCGCGACTTCATCTCGCCGGTGCGCGACGGGATCGGGTGGCCGTGCGGGTCTTCGCCTGGTTCGCCTAAATAGTCTGATATCGCCTGTTCGAGCCGCGGGGAGATGGCGTGTTCGAGCGCCTCCGCTTCCGCATCCACCTCGCTCCAGTCGAGTTTCAGAACTTGCATGAGGAACAACTCGACGAGCCGGTGTCGGCGGATGACGCGGAGCGCTTCGGCCCGCCCGGTGGCGGTGAGTTTGGCACCGCTGCCGGCGGCGTACTCGATCCACCCGGCATCCGCCAGGCGCTTCAACATGCCGGTGACCGACGGCCCCTTCACGCCCAACTCCGTCGCGATCTTGCCGGACGCGACGCCGTCGTCGGACCCGCCGAGCCGGTGGATGGCTTTGAGGTAGTCTTGAACGGCTTGCGTCGGCTGGTTGGCCATGCCGAGACTCCGTGCGCGGGGTTCGTGTCGGCTCATCATAACGAACCCGGACACAACAGCGCCGTGCGAATTAGTGAACCGCGACCGTGAGGGAGCGGGTGGTCGCGGCCGGCGATCGCAACGTACCCGCTCCCTCACGGTCGCGGTTCACTAATTCACGCCGCGCGCCGGGCGTGCGACTGTTCCGCCGCGTTAAGCAGGAATGCAGCGGCGCGCTCGCACGCGCCGGGCACCGCGGCGCGCGCCCGCAGCGCGACCAACTTCTCCACGACGGCGGCTTTCCGCGCCGGGTCGTTCAGCCAACCCAGCACGTGCCCGGCGATGCCGTCGGAGAAGTCGCGCCCGCCCGAGAACTCCGGGTACAGTTCCTGGTCCGACAGCAGGTTCACCAGCGACATGTACTTCGCCTTGATGACCTGCGCCAGCAGTCCGGCCGCGACCCAGCCGACGCGGTACACCACCACCGTCGGCTTCGCCCGGTACATCAGTTCCAGGCTCACGGACCCGGACACCGCGACGCACGCTTGAGCCAACTCGATGACCTCCGGCGTGCGCCCGACGTGAACCTCGACCGGCAAGCCGGCGGGCAGCATCGCGCGCACCGCGGCGGCCTGGCGCGCGTTGAAGGCCGCGACGAGGAATCGCGTATCGGGGCGCGCCGCGTGGACCTTCCGCGCCGCGTCGAGCATCATGCGGGCGTTCGCGGCGACCTCGCCGTTGCGCGAGCCGGGCAGGATCGCGACCCGCGTTCCCGGTTTCGCCTGCTCGTGCGCGAGGAATCCGGGATCGAGTCGTTGCGCCGCGAGTTCGTCGAAGTACGGGTGGCCGATGTAGTGCGTCGTCACGCCGCGGGCGCGATACCACTCGTCCTCGAACGGCAGGGCGGTGAGGACAGAAGTGAAGCACTTGCGCACGGTCCGCACGCGGCCCTGGCGCCACGCCCAGATTTGCGGCGGCACGAAGAAGTACGTCGGCACGCCGTAGTCGCGGATGCGTTTGGCGAGTTCGAGGTGGAAGCCGGGGTAGTCGATCAGCACGACCGCGTCGGGCTTGTGCGTGCGGATGTGGCGTTCGGCCAGGTTGCCGATGTGGAAGAACGTCGGCAGTTCGCGCACGACGTTCTTGAGGCCCATCACGGCGAGGTTGGCGAGGGGGTAGAGGAGTTCGGCGCCGGCGCCACGCATGAGGTCGCCGCCGAGGGCGGCGATACGCGCGTCGGGCTGCTTTGCGAGGATGGAGTGTATGAGGTTGGAGCCGTGCAGATCGCCGCTCGGCTCACCGGCGCTCAGGAACAGCTTCATGGCGGCATCCTTGCCATCGTTGATTCCGTGGCACCGGTCTCCAGACCGGTGTTTCGCCTTCACCGGTCTGGAGACCGGTGCCACGAAAAGAATTATCCCTTCGCGGGCGGCGGGGTCATCGTGGCCGCACTGGGTGCGGCGGTTACGCCGGAACCGCGGCCGGGCAGGTCGGCCATCTCCGCGACGCGGCGGTAGCCGAGTGAGTGCAGCACCTCGAGTACCTCGCTCCACGTCGGGAACGGGCGCCGGTTCTCGCGCTTGTACCGGTCCATGGCCTTCATGAACTCGGTCTCGTCATCGGAGTAATCGCGCTCGCAGGTGGTCGGGTCGATGAGCCGACGGCGCTCGCTGCTCTTGCGCTTGGCGGCGGCGTTCGCGGCGCGCCGGTCCGTCGCAACGGGAATGTTGCGCTTGCGGCGATCGGTCGGAACGGGCGTCGTGCCGGACTTGCGTTCGGCATCGGGCGCGACATCAGGCGCCGCCGCGGATTGCGGGGCGTTTACAGAGTTCGACATTAGCGGTGCCTCACAGCCATTGTGGGGGGAAGGCTGGAGCCAAGCATCCGCGGCCAACCGTGGCCGGTCGCGCTTCATGCGCGGTCCTAGAGGATGAACGGGTGTTTCTAAGAGTACCCGACGAACGGGATGTGTCAACCGAAATTAACGCCGCGGCCCAATTCGGTCGCGAATGATTGTGGGGACGTGTGAGGATTACCGGAGGGCGCGAATCTTCCGCGCGTCGAAAGTCCGAGAGTCACAAGTCGTAAGGTCGAAGACCTGTGCTGGCGGGTCTTCGACCTTACGACTTGTGACTCTCGGACTTTCGACTTGAAGATCAGAAGTTGTAATTGAGGAAGGTCATTGCCTCGACCGCCCACGGGCGCGGGCCGGCGAGGGGGACGCACACCGACGTGCTGAGCGTCGCCCGGTTGAACCGGAAGCGAACGCCGCCGGTCACGTTCACCTGATCCTGAAGGTACACCAGGCCGGCCGGGTTGCGGTTCGTCAGCGGCGTGCGGAGGTGCAACTCCGCGACCGGCGCCACGCTCGTCAGCCACGCGTCGCCGGTTGCACGGTACACGTAGTAGCCGGCGGCGAGGCTGTTGTTGAACAGCGTCGGGTCGCGGTCGTCGGTCGGGACGAGCAGACTCGTGATGCCCTGCACGAAGCCGCGGTCGAAGATCTTCACGAACCCGACCCACGGCTGGAACAAGGTCGAGTGCGGGGCGCGCGCGCCGTCGAACAGGATCGCACTCCCGCTGCCCGTCGGGACCGTCAGCACGAAGCCGGCGGACATCAGGTCGCCGGTCGCGCGGTCGTTGTAGAACGCGTACTTCCACAACAACGACAGGTCGCCCATGTCGTGCGAGCTACCTGCGCCGCCGTACTGCTGCACGAACGGCAGGCGCATCCCGAACGACGCGTCGCCGTCGAGAAACGTCTTCTCGAAGCCGACCGTCTGCCGCTGGAGGTCCACCTGCGGGAGGCCGGGGTTCAGCGCCCCGCCGATGTCGTTGTAGAAGTTGTACCCACCGTACACGCGGTCCTGCGGGCGAGGGTTGTCGTTGTCGGTGATGAGCACGCCGCTGTACCGCGCCGCGAGCGAGAGCCGTGCCAGGCGCTGCAGCGCCACTCGATCGTTGACGATGATCGGGTCGTTCACCGTGATCGGGTCGTTCACCGTGATCGGATCGTTCACCGTGATGGGGTCGTTCACCGTGATGGGCACGGTGGTCACTACCGGCGTGTTGGTGGTGCTGTTCGTCACCGTGTTGGTGATGATCTGGCCGCCAAGCTGGTCCGTGCTGACGGTCTGAACCGTGTTCGTGGTCGTGACCGGCGTGAACCCGGTGACGACCTGCGAACTACCGACCACGCGCGGCGTGAACCCGACCACACGCGGGGTAAAGCCGACCACGCGGGGCGTGAATCCCACGACGCGGGGCGTAAACCCGACGACGCGCGGCACCGTCGTGAAGCCGGTTACGATTTGCCGCTTGTAGAACGTGCCGCCGAAGTCGCCGTCGAAGTTCTCGTTGAACGAGCGCGGCGCCAGCCCGCCCGCTTCCCTCGCCTGCGCGAACGGATCGGAGAGCCGGCGTTCGAGCGGGTTCGGAGCCGGCGCTTCGGGCAGTCCGACGGGTGGCATGATCGGGTCAACACCGGGCGGCGGCACCGGCGTGTCCATCCGCGGCGCGGCCGGATCGACCACAGGGCCGGGCACGCTCGGCACGCCGGGGATGTACGGCCCGAAGCCGGGCGGGCACACCGGCGCGAGCGGGCGCGAGTGGCGGAACCCGCCGGCGGGAGTGACGGAGGAAGGAATGTACCGCTCTTGCGCACGGGCGGCGGTTCCCGCGAGCATAAGACCGACGAGGGCGGGGACTAACACCCGGCGCATGGGACTCTCCGTGTCCGCAGTTGGGCGAAAAGGCGACTCGCGGAACTTATCGGCGCGACGCACCCAACCGATTCAATCGTTCTTCCCGCGCCTGGGCGAATTCCCCGACTTACTCATTTCCTCGTCACCGAGATCGGTATCACCTTCCGCACCACGCCGTTCGGGTCGAACTTGTCTTTCTCGGTCGGTTCCAGCAGGAATCGCCACACGTGCTTGTCGGCGTGCTTGCTGCGCAGGATAGTTGGAAGCGGCAGTTCGGTTTCGGACGCGAACAGGACGAAGTGTTCCGTCGCGGTGTCGCCGCCGCCGGAGATGCCGCCGACTACGACGCCACCTGCCTTCGGAGCGAGCAGGCGCGGGGTATTCGCGAGTACCACCGTCCCACCCATGACCGCCTGGATGCGGATTTCGCCGTCGGCCTGGATCATCAGCAACGTGACGTGGACCTTGCGGTCGCTGGTCACACGGAGGTAGAACGCCTCGTCAACCTTCACGCCCGCGACCGGCTTGTCGGCCACGACGAGTTCCGCCTTGAGCGCGAACGGGACTACCGCGGGCGTCACGTCCCCCGCGACCCACGCGGACAGCGGCGGCAGCGGCACGCGCCCTTCCAGCGCGGCCGGTACGTTCACGGGCTTCGCGCCCGCGAACGGCCTCTCCACCGGTCCGTCCGGTGCGGGATCGCCGCGACCCAGTGCCGTCTTGAGTGATCCTAGCGCCCGGAGGTCGGTCGCCAGTGGCGTCAATTCCTTGCCTTGCACGAGTGCCGTCGTGAGCCAGTCGCCCTGCACGAAAGGCACCGGGCGCACCTGACTACTTCGCGCGAGCAATTTCTCCAACCGCAGCGCCGACGGGTCTTTGGCCGCGAGCGTCTGCGCGTGCGGGTACTCCATCAGGATCAGGTCGAACGGCTGGAGGCGTGCGACACCGGCCGGCTTCAGACCGTCCATCTTGTCGAACACTTCAGGGGTCAGCCACCCAAGCACGCTGGTATCGATTCGAAAGAGCGTCGCGGTCGGGTTCACGGGAACCGCCTCGAACGGATGCCCGGCGGCAAGCGAGAGCGCGTCGTTCAACCTGAGTTCTGCCGCGGCGAGGTTGGGCACAGCCTGACCGTCGCGGATCAGATGCGCGAACGAGATGTATCGCGTGTATTCGCCGGGATCACCAATCTTCACCTTCGCGACAATGCCCTCGAAGTCGGAAGCGATGGCGGATAGTGTCGTCTGCTCGTCGAACTTCGGTGGGTACGCGGGAGCGGCTGCGTTCACCCACTTCTCCAGCACCGCGACCTCCTCCGCAGTCAGTCCGGGCCGGTTCGCGGGCGGCATCGAGCCGTCCTTGACGAGATCGAGGATGAGCGAGCGGCCGTCGGCCGTCACGAGCGGCACCGGCGTCTTCTTCGCAACCACCTGTTCGCGATCCATCAGGTCGAGTTTGCTGGCGCCCGGTTCGGGGCTACCGGTGTGGCACCCGGCACAGTGCTTCTGGAAGATGTGGCGCGCGCGGATCGCGAGGTCGCCCGTGACGCGGTGGGCGGGGGGCTGCGCGCCGGCGAACGCGGGCGCCAAGAGGAGTGAGGCGAGCGCGATCAACGCGAGGCGTTGCATACAGTCTCCCTGTCCGAGGCGAGCGGGGGGCGTAAGCCCTCCGAGTGCGTTCCAACGGAAATGAGTCGTGATGTACTCGGAGGGCTTACGCCCCCCGCTCGCCCAAGAAAGCTCACCGCTTCAGCAGCGCCGCCTTCGGCAGTT
>CANLGS010000247.1 GCA_947490035.1 Gemmataceae bacterium | reverse complement strand
TTTTCCCAAGTTGAGGGGTGTTTTTCCGCACCGCCATTTCGTGGAGAACACAGACATGGTTCGGACCACTCCTGTCGCCGCCGAAGCCCACCCCGACCACGTTCGTGTCGCCAACGCTTGTCCCGCCACGCGGCTGGGATCGGCCGAGCGGTTAGACCGGGCCCTCCAGGCGATCCGCGGAACGGCCACGATCACCTCGTTGGCCGAAGACGCCGATGTCAGCCGCAAGTCGGATCAAGCTGCCGTACATCGAACAGGATTCCGTCTACAAGCGGTTCGACGTGAAGGCGGGGTACGCGGGGAACCTCGCGCCGGCCGGGACGCCGATCAAGACGTTCGTCTGCCCCGAGTCGAAGGAGGTGAAGCCGGGCGACGCGGTGACGAACTACGTCGCGATGGCCGGCATCGGCTCCGACGCCGCACCGCGCCCCGCGGGTGCCGCCGGCAACGGCTTCATGGGCTACGACCGCGCGACCTCGTTGAGGATGATTCCGGACGGCACGTCGAACACGATCGCGCTGATGGAGACGCGCTCCGGCCTCGGGCCGTCCGGACTACTTCCCGCCGAACTTCGACGCGCTGTTCCTCCAGGGCCGCGAGTTGACGTTCGCCGGCGCCTACCGGGTGGCGTTCTACGTTCACATCTGCTCCGCCCCGTTCGTGCTGGTTAACGGCCTGATCCTGCTGAGCGCACGCGTGCGCCGCCGGCACCCCAAATGGCACCGCGTGCTGGGCCGGGTTCAGGTCGGCGTGCTGCTGGTGTTCGTACTCCCCAGCAGCGTGGTGATGTCCCGGCACGCGTTCGGCGGTTGGCCGGCGGGGTTGAGCTTCCTGCTGTTGTCGGGGGCGACCGCGGGCTGCGCCGTCGCCGGCGTCGTTCAGGCGCGCCGCCGCCGGTACGACCGGCACCGCCGGTGGATGCTCCGCTGCTACGTCCTCATCTGTTCGGCGGTGGCCCTGCGGCTGATCTCGGGCGCCGCGAGACTGATCGGGGTGCCGAGTCCGGAGCAGGCGTACATCGTCGCCGCCTGGGTCAGTTGGCTGTTCCCGCTCGCGGCCTTCGAGGTCGCGGAGCGGTGGCGCGCGCCGACCGTTCGTGGCCGGCGCGCGTCCGCCGCGTAAGATACCTTCACGTCACCACCCGCGGCACCCGCGAGCAGACCTCATGGCCGGTTCAACTTCCCCCGTGCGCCACCCGAAGCAGAAGAAGGACGCGGCGCTGACCGGCGCGAACTCGTTCCTCTGGGCGTTCTTCGACTCCAGTGTCGGCGCGAAGATCGTCGTCGCGCTTACCGGGCTGGGCCTGGTCGGGTTCAGCGCGTTCCACATGATCGGCAACCTGAAGGTGTTTCAGGGGCGGGACGCGATCAACGGCTACGCCTACTTCCTCACGCACAGCCTCGGCGCGCTGATCTGGGTCGCGCGCGCCGGGTTGCTTACGATCTTCGCGTTACACCTGACGCTCGCGATACGGTTAACACTGCGGTCGCGTGCCGCACGCCCGGTGCCGTACGCGCACCCCGGCAGCGTGCAGGCGACCGCCGCCAGCCGCACGATGATCTGGAGCGGGGCCGTGGTCGGGCTGTTCGTGCTGTTCCACCTCGTGCACTTCACGTTCGCGTTGGTTCACCAGGCGGAAGTCGAACCGGGCAAGTTCGTGAGCTACGCGGACTTGAAGGACGCGAACGGTCAGCACGACGTGTACAGCATGGTGGTGTTCGGGTTCACGACGCCGTGGCTGGCGGTGCTGTACATCGTCGCGCAAGTGGTGCTGTTCCTGCACCTGTTGCACGGCGTGCAGAGCGCGTTCCAGACGCTCGGGCTGAAGAACAACCGGTTCGCGCCGGCGATCCGGCTCGCCGGCTTCGCGGTCGCGACCGTGATCCTCGCGGGCAACCTCGCCATCGTGATCGGCGTCTGGTCCAGCCCGTGGACCGGCCTCGCCCCGCCGCTGTACAAGACCGTTTAAGAGAAGAGTCAGAACTAAGAGCCGCAGATGACGCAGATGGACGCAGATAAAACCGAAGACAAGCATTTGTTTTCAAACAATTCTGT
Organism: Gemmataceae bacterium; assembly: GCA_947490035.1. GTDB lineage: Bacteria > Planctomycetota > Planctomycetia > Gemmatales > Gemmataceae > Gemmata. The sequence continues at coordinate 4,495 of CANLGS010000247.1, read as the reverse complement.
TCTTGGTTTTGATCTGCGTCCGTCTGCGTCATCTGCGGCTCTTCTTCTTGCCGTTCCACGCGAGTAAATCATGCGACTCGACGCGAAAGTTCCGGGCGGGCCGACGGCCGAGAAGTGGACGCGGTTCAAAGAGCAACAGCGGCTCATCAACCCGGCCAACAAGTCGAAGTACCACGTCATCGTGGTCGGCAGCGGGCTGGCCGGCGGTAGCGCCGCCGCGTCACTCGCGGAGTTGGGCTACAAGGTGTCGTGCTTCTGCTTTCAGGACTCGCCGCGCCGCGCGCACAGCATCGCCGCGCAAGGCGGCATCAACGCCGCGAAGAACTACCGCAACGACGGCGACAGCGTTTACCGACTGTTCTACGACACCGTGAAGGGCGGCGACTTTCGCTCGCGCGAAGCCAACGTGCATCGCCTCGCGGAAGTGTCGGTGAACATCATCGACCAGTGCGTGGCGCAGGGCGTGCCGTTCGCGCGCGAGTACGGCGGCCTCCTCGATACGCGCAGCTTCGGCGGGGCGCAGCTCCAGCGCACCTTCTACTGTCGCGGCCAGACCGGGCAGCAACTTCTGCTCGGTGCGTATCAGGCGCTGTCGCGTCAGATCGGCCTCGGCGCGGTGCAGATGTACCCGCGCTGCGAGATGCTCGACCTCGTCGTCATCGACGGCAAGGCCAGGGGCATCGTCACGCGGCACCTCGAAACCGGCAAGATCGAACCGCACACGGCCGACGCGGTGGTGCTCGCCACCGGCGGCTACGGCAACGTGTTCTTCCTCTCCACGAACGCCGTCGGCTGCAACGTCACCGCGACCTACCGCGCGTACAAGCGCGGCGCTGCGTTCGCCAACCCGTGCTACACGCAGATTCACCCGACGTGCATCCCGGTCGCGGGCGATCACCAGTCGAAGCTCACGCTGATGAGCGAATCGCTTCGCAACGACGGCCGCGTGTGGGTGCCGAAGAACGCGGGCGACGCGGGCAAACACCCCGGCGAAATCCCCGAAGGGGCGCGCGACTACTACCTCGAACGCAAGTACCCGAGCTACGGGAACCTCGCGCCGCGCGACATCGCCAGCCGCGCGTCGAAGGAGGCGTGCGACGACGGACGCGGCGTCGGACCCGGCGGACGCGGCGTGTACCTCGACTTCGCCACGGCCATCGCGAAGCAGGGGCGCGACAAGATCGCGGCGAAGTACAGCAACCTGTTCGAGATGTACGAGCGCATCACCGCGGAGAGCGGCTACGAGCGGCCGATGCGCATCTACCCCGCCGTTCACTACACGATGGGCGGCTTGTGGGTGAACTACGAACTCATGTCGAACGTGCCGGGGCTGTTCGTGATCGGGGAGGCGAACTTCTCCGACCACGGCGCGAACCGGCTCGGCGCGAGCGCGCTGATGCAAGGCTTGGCCGACGGCTACTTCGTGCTGCCGTACACGCTCACGCACTGGCTCGCGGGCGAGAAGCCGGGCGCGACGCCGACGGATCACCCCGAGTTCAAACGCACCGAAGCCGAAGCCACGGAGAAGATCAAGAAACTGCTGGCGATCAAGGGGAAGAAGACCGCGACCGAGCTTCACCGCGAGGTCGGCAACGTGATGTGGGAGAAGGTCGGGATGGCCCGCACGCGGCAAGGGCTGGAAGCCGCGATCGCACGCATTCAGGAGTTGCGGGAAGATTTCTGGCGGAACGTGACCGTGCCGGGTACGGACGCGGACATGAATAAGGCGCTGGAGCGTGCGAACCGCGTGTCCGACTTCATGGAGTTCGGGGAGTTGTTAGCTCGCGACGCCTTGGTGCGCGAGGAGAGTTGCGGCGGGCACTTCCGGACGGAGTACCAGACATCCGACGGCGAGGCGAAGCGCGACGACGCGAAGTTCTGCCACGTGGCCGCGTGGGAGTACGCAGGCGAAGCCAAAACCCCGATCCGCAACGAGGAACCGCTCACGTTCGAGACCGTGAAGCTCGTCGAGCGGAGCTACAAGTGAGATAGCGACGAAGGGGAAACGCAAGCGGGCCGCGGGGATGAAGTCCTACTTCAAAGAAGCCCAGTACGCCTCGGCCGCTTTGATGTGATCTTCGGTCACGATCACGGTCACCGGCTCAGACGTGAGATGCCGGATTTCTCCGGACGGCGCTTCGGCGTAAGTCACCGTCGCGCGCACGGTGTATGCACCGGGCTTGAGGCCGCGACGGGGTTCCGTAACTCGGCCGAGAATCGACATCGGCAGCCCGACCGTCCCGCCAGGGAGAACCGTGTACCGAGCACGGGTCTTTGACAGAACCCACTCCGTGGTGGGGACGATTTCCGTTTTCACCAACGACCGAATGGAGTCTTGCTCCCAGTCGAACCCGTCGAGGATGCTGCCGGCCGCGTCGCGCACTTCGACCCCCACGATGAAAGCGTCGCGCGTTTGGCTGGTTGCAGATGGGGTGCGGTCGAGGTCGTACACCTCGATGGTGCCCTGACTCGAGTTGTGAAAGCGAACCTCCGCCGTGTCGTAGGGTACGAGGACGGGATTGTCAGCGGCCCGTGGGCGCTCGGCCCGCTCGTCAGCGGTCAGGAAGTGGATCGCACAAATAGGCGCAGTGGGTAACGGTTTGATCGGATTCCGCGCGCGAGACATGTAGAGATACCCTCCGACGAGAGCCCCGCCAACGAGTGCCGCGGCGAGGAGAATGGCACGCTTCCGAAACCTGTTCGTCGCCATCATGTTTCGTTCCGACGAGTGGGATCGAGTGCTGAAATACGCAATTGTTTACGACACGCGAGTATTTTTACAGTGACTCTTCAGCACATCGGTGATTCATGGCGCATGTGACTCGCAAATTCGATGTGGTGAAATTGGTGAATTACTTGAGTACGCGAAACTTGAAGGTTGTAGCCCTGTCTGCGACCGCCAGATGATCTCCCGCGTATACATTCTTGACCTTATTCAGACTTTCGTTAAGTTTGATCGCCTGATCGCCGTTCTTGGTGTTGCACTCGGACTCCTGAAAGTTGACCGAGCCATCTTGGTTCAGCACGATTTTCGTCAGGACCACACTGTGCGCGTAGAGCCCCGCCGGTGTGGAGAACGTGCCGACCACTCTCTTCCCAGCTGCGAGAGCCTTTCTCGCTGCTATATCAGTTACTTCCGTGTAGAGTTCGTCGATGAGTGTCTTTGCTGCGGCTTGTGTATTCACAGAACAGTGAATCATGCTACCGTTTGAGATTCGCACATGCGTCAGGCCGAATGTGTATGCATGGCAGTTGTATTGGAGATTGGGTTCAAAGAATAACTTTGGGTACCGCGCCCGAATGATTGGATTTTGAGATTGCCACGGGTGCGTGATCCACACATCGATCACTTTGTTGGAGACTGTCTTCACCTTGTAATACTGCCCGCGGACGCCGTCATCGCGGGTAGCTTCTGTGGGGTGCGCCTCATCGAACGTGCTCCAGTCGATCCCGTATTCTTTCCCGTTTATTGCCCAAGTCCCGGCCGGCGGTTGCGCGCCGGCGTTGATATTGCTCGTTGTTGCGCCCGCGACGACCGCCGCAGTTACGATTCCATCCACGGAGGTGGTCGGGGTGAACTCGCCGGGCACCTCGAACAGGATGCTGTACGTGCCGGCGGTGACGCCGCTGAACGAGTAGTTGCCGCTTGCGTCGGTGATCGTTTGCGCGACGACTTCGGCGGCCTTCATCAGGAAGACGCTGCGGTAGGCCAACCCGGTTTCGCCGGTGTTGAGCGTGCCGTCGCCGTTGGTGTCGCTCCAGAACTTCCCGCTGACCGCGCCCGCCGCTTCCTCGCGAATGTCGAGAGTGTCCGAGTTCGCGGTGCCGATCGTGTACGTGGGGTCCGACGAGATCGTTACGGTTACGGTTTCGGTCCCCTCCGTCGAACTGTCCGTGTTCGGGGTAATAACCACGTCCACCGTGGCGACGTTGGCGGCGAATGTCACCGTTCCGGTCACTGAGGCGTAGTCGGTGCCGTTGGTCGCTGTGCCGCCGACCGTGTACCAGACCGTCAGTTCCGTGCCCAACTCGCCGAGCGTGCGCGAGAACCGGAAGACGCCGTAGCCGCCGGTCTCGGCCACATCCACGATCTTCGCAACCGTCACTTCCGGCAGGTCGTCGTCCGTGATGCCGACCAGCGCGGACCCCGAATCCCCGATGGCGTAGCTGGAGTGCGCCGTGATAGAAACCCCGACGCCCTCCAGCGGTTCGTCGTCGCTGTCGTCGGTCACCGTGACCGTCACATTGACGGAGGCCTCGCCCGCCGGGATGGTGACGCTGCCCGTGAGCGCCGTGTAGTCGGTGCCGCTGGTGGCCGTGCCGGTGACGGTGTAGTTGACAGTCAGCGGGCCGCTCAGGTTACTGATTTGCGTGACTTGAGGTTTGCTATAACATCATGGCTCAGAATAACATGGAGAGGAAGCCATGGTGTTACCGCCCCCTCAGAAGGCCAAGGGCACATCTCAGAATCCCTTCTCCCTTGGGGTACTCAGCC
>CANLGS010000246.1 GCA_947490035.1 Gemmataceae bacterium | reverse complement strand
GTGCCGCTTGCCGAGCGGCACGGGATAGCCCGACGGCGAGCTACACGGACATTCCCGAAGCCATTTGAGTTGCGAAGCCGTGCCGCTCGGCAAGCGGCACCTACCCAAGCCCCAACACGCCATCCACGACCCAGCACCCGCGAACGTGAAGTTGCGTCGCGGCAGTGGTTCAGCACCTCGGCGTTATCGCACCCTGCGTCTTGGAGCGCGTCCGCGAGAATCGGCATCGCGCCGAAGTCACGCGACTCGTACATGCCCCGCGCCAGTGACACCGCAGTGCCAGTGCGCCATGCGGTGAAATCAATCGGCCGAAACGGATTGCCGAAGATTTCGCGAATCAGCGTAACTGCTTGCTCGTTTTCTGGAACAGTCACGTCTTCAAGTGCCCAAAGTGCATCATCATAAATGTCGACCCCGATCGCAAGAACGAGGAGGAACGCGTTGCCACCTGCGAAACTTGTTCCTGCGCGCGTCAAGTTCCTCAAAGGTAACAACCCAATCGCCTTCATCGACATTCGCCTCGTCATCCGCGATCTGCCCCGCAAGAGCGAGGACCGTTGCAGCTTCGATTCGGAGTGGCAACGGGAATTTGCCGCGCACAAACTCGCAGATGAAGTGCCGCAATTTACGTCGACTGAAGCTATCAGGAAATAGGCGCAACAGTTCGCGCGCGTTATCTTCGTTTTCCCACATTTCCGCGATCACGTTGCCTCCGGTCGCTGACTCTCCCGGCTCGCCGGGGTTGTTTTCACTCCGCGTTCCGCACTCCGAGTTCCGCGCTTTTTCCTCACGCACTCCCGGCTCGCGGCAGCGTGACGCGGAACGTCGTCCCCTTGCCGAGCTTGCTGTTCACGCGAACCTGACCCCGCATGGCCTGAACCAAGTGCTTCACGATTGAAAGCCCCAACCCGGTGCTGCCCTCGGCGCGGCCGCGAGCCTTGTCCACGCGGTAGAACCGCTCGAACACGCGGTTCACGTCGGCTTCGGGGATGCCCACGCCGGTGTCCTCCACCTCGAAGCTCACCGTGTCCGCGGCCGCGGTCCAGCGCACCGTGATGCGACCGCCGTTCGGCGTGTACTTGATCGCGTTGTCCACGAGGTTGTCCATCACCTGCCGCAGCGCGTCGGGGTCGGCCCACGCCGCCACACTCGCGGGCGCGTCCGGCGGCGGCTTCTCCACCATCGTCAGCGTCTTCGTTTCCGCTCGCGGGTGGTGCCGCTCCACGCAATCGGTAATCGCGCGGTCGAGCACCACCGCGCGCGGTTCCAGGCCGAGCGCGCCGGACTCGATCCGCGACAGGCTCAACATGTCCTTGATGAGGTCGGTCAACCGGTCGGCCTCGCGCGCCACCTGATCGAGGAACGCGACGCACATGTCCGGGTCGTCGGCGGCGCCGTCGATGAGCGCCTCCACGCTCGACTTGATGACGGCGAGCGGCGTCTTCAGTTCGTGCGACGCGTTAGCAACGAAGTCCTGGCGCGTGCGCTCCGCCTGCCGCACTTCGGTCGTGTCGTTCACCACGATCACCGTGCCGGGCATCCCGTGGCCGGGGAACCGCGACACGTACACCTCCAGGTGCCGCCCGCCGCTGCCGGGCACGTCGAACTCTTCGCGGTGCGGTTCCGCCGCCGTCAGTCCGTGCTCGACGACCGTGTGGAACACCGCGAGCCGCGTCACGTCGCCGAGTTGCTCGTTCACCGCCTTCCGCGGGTCGAACTCCAGCAGTTGCCCGGCGCGCTCGTTGGCGAACAGCACGCGGCGCCGCTCGTCGATCGCGATGACGCCCTCGACCATGCCGGACAGGATCGCGCGGAGCTGCTCGTGGTCGTGTTCGAGCAGCCGGAACGTGGACGCGAGCCGGTCGCTCATCGCGTTGAACGTCTCCGCGAGTTCGGAGTGTTCGGCGCTGCCGGCCACGCGAATCTTGTGGCCGAGGTCGCCGTCGGCCAGTTTGCGCGCGCCTTCCTGAAGTTCGGCCAGCGGGCGCACGAACCACCGCGCCAGCGCGAACGCCGCGCCGACCGCGAGCAGGACGACAACGACCAGTGCCGTCGCGACCTCGCGCACGAGGCCGTAGAAGACTTCTTCGGCGCGGTGGTAGGTGAGCAAGCCGAGCAACCCGACGGTCGCGACGACGAGCAACAGGAAGGTGAAGAACAGCCGCCAGAACATGGTGCGTGTGTGGGTCGTGTGAAGGGAGTGGGACTGACTCGCCGGGGTGATTGTAGCAGGCGGCGTTTCTTCGTTCGTAGTCACCCGCTTCAGCGGGTCTCTTAATTCTTGTGGCACAGACATTCCTGTCTGTGCTGTCTGCACCTCAACGCAGCACAGACAGGAATGTCTGTGCCACAAATCCAAAGACAAACCCGCTGAAGCGGGTCACTACGAACCCCAAACTAAAACAGTCGCGGCTGGCGGTTGGGGTCGGCCAGCGCGGTCATCAGTTTGCGCTGCGGCGCGCTCACGGGGTACTCCGCGAGTTCGTCCGGCGTCACCCACTTCGCCCCGGCATACGCGCCCGGCACGAACGCACCGCCCGCGAGCGTTCCTTCCACGCACACGAGCGTGATGGCGTAGCGGGTAACGCCGTGCTTGATCGTCATCACCTCCGCGCCCGGCTCGATGTCGAAGTCGGTTAATGCCTTCACGATGCGGACCGCCGCGGCGTTCACGTCCTCGCCTTCCGCGCGCGGCGCGTGCGGCACCTCCCACATGTTCTGCCACCGGCCCGCGTCCGCGCGCCGCTGGCACAACAGCAGTTTGTCGCCGTCGCGAATCACCACGCCGACCTCGGCTACTTCCGTGATCGCGACCGGCTTCTTCTTCGGGGGGATCAGGCTCTGAAGGCCGTCGCGGTTGGCGACGCAGGTCGTCGCGAGCGGGCACCTGTCGCACGCGGGCGCGGTGGGCGAACACACCAGCGCGCCGAGTTCCATCAGCGACTGGTTGAAGTCGCCGGCGCGCTTCGCGGGCACCACCGCTTCGGCCGCGAACCACACCCACGCTTTCCCTTCACCTTCGCGCGGGTCGCCAGGATACCCGAACAGCCTCGCGAGTACGCGGAGGCTATTCGCTTCGACGATCGGCAGCGGGCGGTCGAACGCCTGCGACAACACCGCGCCGAGGATGTACCGGCCGACGCCGGGCAGTTCCGCCCACACCGCCGGGTCGTCGGGCAACTCGCCGCCGTGCTGCGCGACGAGCGTCTTCGCGGCCGCGTGCAGGTGCCGCGCGCGCCGGTAGTAGCCGAGTCCTTCCCACAACTTCAGCACCCGCTGTTCGTCGGCCGCAGCGAGCGCGTGAACGTCCGGCAGCGCGGAAATGAACCGCTCGAAGTACGGCACGACCGCCGCGACGGTCGTCTGCTGGAGCATGACCTCGCTGACCCACACCCAGTAGGGAACTCGCGCACTTGCGAGTTCGCCGTCGGCGTCGCGGCGCCACGGGAGGTCGCGCTGGTGCTTGTCGAACCAGTTGAGGAGTTTGGTGCGGACCGCGGCGAGCGTGCGCCCGGACCAGCCGTCGGGGAGTGAGAAGGGCATGAAGGTGAGATACGCGGTGGACGGTTTTAGCCCCGGAGGGGCGGCAGATGTTAGCCCAGGGTGCAGCGAGTCTTCGAGCCAACCCTGGGTGGATGAGGCGAACCGGGTTACCGCATTGCCCGCCCAGGGTTTGCGAGCTTCGCCCGCTGCACCCTGGGTAACATCTGCTGCCCTCTCCGAGGGCTAAAAACCGAGCGGCGCGGGTCACTTCTTCGGGGCTTCCTTCTTGCGCTTGTACATGAGGAGCAGGTCGTTCGCGGCGGTGCTCATCTCCTCGCGGGTCTGGGCCTTCTTCGGCGCGTCGGTCTTCTTGTCGTCGGGCTTGGGCGGCTCGCCGGTGTCACCCGGCGCGACCGCGAACAGCGACGGCATCTCCATCACGGTGCTGCCCTCGGGAACGCCGTTGCCCTCGTCGTCCATGCCGAGCAGCATCGCCGCGATGCGGTCGTCTTCGCTGATCGTCTCCGGGGGCGCGGCTTTCGCGCCGGCGGGCTTCGTCGGTGAAGCCTCTTTCGTGCCGCCCGGCTTGGTCGGAGCGGCGGGCTTCGCCGCATCGGTTTTGGCCGCGGCCGGTTTGGGCGCGGCCGGCTTCGCCGCCGGTTGGGGCACGACGCCCGACTTCGCGGGGGCGGGCGTGGTGTCGCGCGACGCGGGCGCCTTCGGGGCGGCGGTCGCGGTCGCGGCCTTCACCGCGGCCAGCGCCGCGGCGGTCTCCGACGAGTCGCCCGGCAGTGGAGTGCCGTCGGCCTTCGCGGCCTCCTTCTCGACCCGCACCCGGAAGTCGAGCGGCCCGAGCTGGATCGACGCGCCGTCCTCGACGGGAACCTCCCGGTCCTGGATCAGTTCGCCGTTTACGAGGGTGCCGTTGGTGCTGCCACAGTCCTTCACGTACAACTTGCCGTCGCGGACGACGACCGCACAGTGAACCTTGCTGATCGCCGGGCTGGCCGGGCGGAGGTTGCACTGCGGGTCTCGGCCGATCAGGAACTGCGCCCCCGTGAGCGGGATGGCGCGCCCCTCGTGGGCACCGGTCGCGACGACCAAACTGACCTTCATGTGTTGTCCGCCTTCGCCGTTGAACCGCCCGAAACCCGGGCGAGGTGAAGAGGCCCGCCGAGGGAAACCGGTCGCACCGTGCGCCGGACGCCCGCACGGGTGTGACGCCGCCGACTTGCCGAGAACCCCTGAGGGGCTACGCTCAGATTGTGCGAGCCATCGCGAGTCGCGGGTTTATCGGTCGAACCCCAGTGGCCGCGCCCGCCATTGTATGTTACGGAGCGCGTGCTATGCAACAGGCTGTCCACCCGATTCCGCGCAACCGCCACAGGCTTCACGCCCTCGCCACAATCGCGGGGCTTTTCGCGCTCGGCGGGTGCGGCGGCACGCCCTCCACCGCGACCGCCCCGCCGCGCCCGCACGACCGCGTCGCGCTCGCGCTCAGTTGCCCGGACCCCGCGTTCGCCGACGCGATCGAACCGATGGTCCGGTCGTGGGAGGTGCGGACCGGGGCGAAGGTCACACTCGCGCGCACGGCCATGACGCCGACCGACGCGACCGACCTGGCCGTGATCCCCGCCGGGCACCTCGGCGCGTGGGCCGAACCGGGGCACCTCGCCGCGGTGCCGGCCAAGTACCGCGGCGGCGAACACCCGATCCAGTGGTTCGGCTTCCTGAACGCCTACGGCGACCGCCTCGTCGAGTGGGGCGCGCGGACGCAGGCGATCCCGCTCGCCGGCGACGGGTTCGTGCTCGTGTACCGGGCCGACCGGTTCAACGACAAGGCCGCGGTCGCGGACTTCTTCATCCAGTTCAAGCGCCCGCTCGGGCCGCCGACCACGTGGGAAGCGTTCGCCGAGGTCGCCGCGTTCTTCGCCGCGCGCGACAAGAAGCCCAGCCTCCCGCCGCTGCCGGCCGACGCCGAGCGCACGTTCGACCTGTTCGCGCGCGTCGCGTCGTCGCTCGACCGGCCCGCGCTCAGCGACAAAGACCTGGACGGCCCGAACAAGGACGCGGAGCGGCTCGCGTTCCTGTTCGCCGTGAAAGACGGCGCGCCGCGGCTCCGCGCGCCGGGCTTCACGGCGGCGGCGGAGTGGCTCGCGGGTCTGCACGCCACCGGGTGCCTGCCCGCCGGCGCCGGCTCGGACGACCCCGCCGCGGCCCTCGCCGAGAACCGCGCGGTGCTTGCGCTGATGTCACTCGACCAGCTCGCCAAGTTGCCGCGCGAGAACGGTGCCGTGCCAACGCGGTTCGGGCTGGCCGGCGTGCCCGGCGCGCGCCGCTACTTCGACCCCGCGAGAGGTGCCTGGGCCGAAGCCGCCGGGCAAGGGGGAAACTACGTCCCACACTTCTCCGGCGGCCGGCTCGGGGTGGTCCGCGCGCGGTGCCCGCACCAGGAGGCCGCGTTCGAGCTGCTCGCCGAGATCGGCGGCCCGGAACGCGGCGCCGAACTCGTCAGCACGCCGGGGCTGGGCGCCGGCCCGACCCGCGTCGCCCACCTCGACCCCAACCGCCTCCTGCCGTGGCTCGGCTACGGGTTCGACGAGACCCACTCGAAAGACCTCCAGGAGGCGCTGCGGCAGTACGTCGGCCAGCCGGTGAAGAACCCGACCTACGGGCTGCGCGGCCCGGACCGCGCCGACCTCGCCCTCGCCGCGGGGGGCGCCTTGCGGAAGCTCGGCACGGGCGCCAAGCCGGGCGACGCGCTCGCGGAGGCGATGACCGCGTGGACCGCGATTGACACCAAGACGCCCGCGGCCACGCTCCGCGTCTGGCGCCAGCGCGCCGCCGGGCTAAATTGATCCGTGTGGGGCAGGCCGCTGGCCTGCCAAACCGAGGATGGCAGGCCGCTGGCCCAACGGCACGTACTTTGTGGTTTTGTGGCACAGGCTTCCAGCCTGTGTTGCCTTTAAAAACAACGATCCGCGAGAGGGCTAGAAGGTAGCGTATTGCGGGTGTAAGCTCTTGCGTGATCATCTTATCGCCGGCGGCGACCCAGAATGTGGAGGTCGGCAGCATGCCTT
>CANLGS010000245.1 GCA_947490035.1 Gemmataceae bacterium | reverse complement strand
CTCGACGGTCGGGCGGTTGATGTACAGCGGGTTATACAGGTCCATCTTGAAGCTGATCGGACGGCCCGACACGAGCGCCATCTTGACGCCGTTCCAGTCCTCGTCCGTGGGGTTCTCGACCATCGCCCACCCTTGCAGGTACGGCTTGTCCTTGTCCGCCATCAAGAGGCGATAGCTCGTCTTCCAGATGGGCGCCTCGATCACGTATCCGACCTGCACCTTGCGCTTGCCGTCGCCAGCGAAGTGCAACTGAACGGCCTTCTTGCCGTTGTCGTGCGACAACGCCAGCACCTCCAGCGCGCGACGGAACTCGCTCTCGATGACGGGGTTGCTGAACCGAAGCGACTGGATGTCGGACAGCTTCACGGCGCGCATGCCCTCGGCGCACCACATGTTCAGCACCTCGACATCCACGGTCGCGGCGCCGGCGGGCACCGTCTGCTTCTCGACGCCGACGATGGTGCCGGTCAGCTTGCCGGGTTGGTTCGCCGCGGTCGCGCTGATGGCGACCTCGATGCGCTCGCCGCGCATCTGCGACACGATCCCCGCGAACGTCGGGTTGCCGTTCAGGTTGATCGCGAAGCTCGACAGCGTGCGCGATCGGCTCGCGAGAATCGTAGCTGACCGCGCTGACACGCCCGCCGTTGAAGTCTTCCAGCACCATGCTTTTCAGCAGGTCGTTCACGTCGGCTTCGGGGAACGTGAGATCGACACGCGCCTCGCCCTCGACTTCGCCGGAGCGCGAGAAGTAGCCGACGCCGCTGTTGAACAGCACGACGCGCGTCAGCGGGAGCGTGGTCGCCGGCTTCAGGTCTTGCTTCGCGTTCTCGGCCGCACCCAGGAACTTGTCCGCGCCGACGCCCGCCGCGATGCCCAGCGCGCCCGCGACCGGCGCCACCAGCAGCCACTTGCTTGCCATGATGCGTCCTCGGTTGAAGTGCCCCGATGGGCGGTAGTGATTGAAACGAAACACCCGCAACGCGAGTGATGATACTCGTGCGCGGGTGCGTGCGGGAACGGTACTCCGGGCGGCTGTTACATCCGCCGTGCCGCTACTTCAGTTCCTTGAGCCGAATCTTGCGGTACTCCATCTGCCCGCGATCCGCCTCAAGCCCGATTGGGCCGGTCGCGGGCACATTCAGCTTCGCTTCGAGCACCTCGCCGTTGCAGGTGCAGTGTGCGACTTCGCCCTTCACGATCACGATGATCTCGTTCCAGTCCAGCGCCTTGTACTTCTTCAGCTCCTTGTACGGCCCGGCGACGAGGTAGTCGCGGACCTGCAACTGCGGCTTGCGAACGAACAACCCGCTGTCCGCGTTCACCTCGGCGCGGAACTCCAGGCGCAGCTCGAAGTCCTTCGGGAACTCCTTGGCGGTCCAGAGTTGGTGCGTGCCCTTGCCGGGGTTCACCACGAGGATGCCGTCCTTCGCGGAGTAGCGCTTGTCGGACGCTTCCGTCTTGCCGTCGAAGCCCTCGAACTTGTCAGATTTCTTGTAGCCCCACCCGGTGAGGTCTTTGCCGTTGAAGAGGTCGGTAAAGCCCTCTTCCTTGTCGGCGCCACGCGCCGCGGGGAGGGTGAGAGCGAGCGCGGCGCTGAAAGCGATGTAACAGAGGAGACGAGACATCAGAGACTCCGGAACGGGGGAAGAGGATTGTGGCTTGAACCAAGAACCTGGGATGTAAGCCCTATCTATACTCCGCGCGGTGTGGAGTATAGATAGGGCTTACGCACTGGAATCTCACCCCTTCGGGGTGAAAGACAAGAATCAGAATCACAACCGCACTCGCGCCATCTCGACGGCCTTCGTGGTGATGTAGTATCGCGCGAGCGCGTTCGGCCGCTCCCACGCCGGGACCGCGCGCGGCGTGTGGAAGTACCGCACGAACTCGTCCATCACGGCCGCGAAGTGGTCCTCGTGCGTCGCGCGCCACGCGTCCGGGATCAGCACCTGCGCCTCGGTACCCAAGTCCAAGATCGACATCCCGGCGAAGTCGCGAGGTAGCGAATCGCACCGGTCGCGGAGACGCTCCACCGTCTGCGCGTGGTCGGCCGGGTCGGTCGCGGCGACGAACAACTCCGGCCGCGCGCCCGGCGGTTGGCGCACCGAAATGGTCGCCTTCGTGCCGCGCGCGACGCACTCGTGCGTGTCGCCGCCGACGGTTGATTCGTACTCCCACTCGGTTTCGAGTTTCACGTGAACGCCGCGTAGCGTGTACGTCGCGCTGTTGTTCCCCGCGTAGTACAGGTTCCCCTCCGTGAGGTACGGGCGCAGTTCCGGCGGGAACGCCGCCAGCCCGGTTAACGTGCCGAACTGCTCTTGGGTGAGCAGCAGCGGCGACCGGTCGGCCGCGAGCATCTGAACCTGCGTCGCGTAGTCGATCACTTGCTCCGGCGCGATCAGCCACATCGACAGGTCGGCGAGGTGGGTGCCCACGTCGGCCATCGCCTCGCCGGAAATTTCCGGGTCGAACCACCACCACGGCCGCACCAGCGGGCGCCCGCTCACGGTCTTCTTCAGGTAGTGGACGCTCCGCAGACGCAGTGCCGGGTGGCTCGGTGTTCCGACTTGCCAGGTGCCGAAGAGGTCCGCGTCGCGCGTCAATTCGCGCTGAAGCCAGTTGGTGATCTCGAACCGTTCGGTGAGTACGTCCCACAGCAGCGCGTCGCGCAGCTCGGCCTCGCGGAGGAGTGCTTCGAGTTTCGGGAAGTCCGCGTGGTCGATGATCCACGGCTTGTCCGCGATCACGTGCAGGCAGTTCGAGGCGCACAGGTGCATCAGGTCGATCTTCGGCCGGTTCCGCCCGCTGAGGACGACCGCGTTCCCCGGCTGCTCTTGCACGAACCGCGCGAGGTATTCGGGGCCGGCGCGAAGGTCGATCTCCCAGGAGGTCGGGCGGTCGGGGCGGTTGTTGAACGACGCGACCCGCGCGAGGTGGGCGAAGGTGTCGGCGTCGAGCGGCGCGTACACGTGCGTCCGGTGGTGAACACCGTGGAGCGCCCGTTTCTGTACGAGTGCGGCATGAAAGTGGCCGGGGGAGAGCGTCATCAGACGCAGCAAGCGGAACAAGCGTGACTCCGCGGACGAACAGGTGGGAGGGGACCAGCGGGACATAGCAAGTTGCGGGCCGTCGGTCGGAACCGTAGTCATACCCCTCGAACCTTTACGATTTCTCGCAGCGAGCGACACTATGACCGTGCGCTTTGTGATGGTTGGCGGATTTCTGGGCGCCGGAAAAACCACCACTCTCTCTCGCCTCGCGCGCCTGTACCAGTCGCAGGGGAAGCGGGTCGGCGTCGTGACGAATGACCAGGCGCACGACCTGGTCGATACGAACACGTTCCGCAGTCAGGGGATCGCAGTTGAAGAGGTGCCGGGCGCGTGCTTCTGCTGCCGGTTCGATGACCTCGTCGGCCGCGTCGGGTCACTTGAAACGTCCGAGCGCCCCGACATCATCCTCGCGGAACCGGTGGGCAGTTGCACCGACCTCGTCGCCACCGTCATTCAGCCGCTCAAAGACCTTTACGCCGGACGCTTCGAGGTCGCGCCTTACGCGGTGCTGTTCAAGCCGAGCCACGGCATTCGCATCCTGCGCAACCAGACCGCCGGCGGGGTCAGCCCGAAGGCCGCGTACATCTTCAAGAAGCAACTCGAAGAGGCAGACGCGATCGTCATCAACCGCATCGATGAACTCGACCCCGCGGGCGTCGAGGAACTGTCGCGGCTCGTGAGCGAACAGTTCCCCGGCACGCCGACGCTGCGCGTCAGCGCGACCACAGGCGCGGGCTTCGACGCGCTCGCGGAACTGCTCGACCAGAAGGGCGCGTTCGGGCGGAAGATTCTCGACATCGACTACGACACCTACGCGGAGGGCGAGGCCGAACTCGGCTGGCTGAACGCGACCGCCCGGCTCACGTCGGGCGCACCGTTCGACCTCGACGCGCTGCTTACTGCGATCCTGGGCGAACTGGCGACCGTGTGCAAGGCGCTCGGCGGTGAAGTGGCGCACCTCAAGCTGATCGGCATGGACGACGCGAGCGCGTTCGCGGTCGGCAACGTGATTAGCAGCGACACGGCTCCGAAGTTGTCGCTGCCGAGCGGTCTATTCCCGCGCGAAGCGGACCTGATCGTGAACGCCCGCGTCGCCATCGACCCAGGCGTGCTGGAAGTGGAAGTGAAGCGCGTGGTGGCGGGGCAGAGCGCGAAGGCGGGCGTGACCGCAGAGTTCCGCACGAGCCAGAGCCTGCGCCCGGGACGCCCCGTGCCGACTCACCGGTATACCGAAGCGAGGCAGTAAGCAGGTTCACCGTACAGGGCGCAGAGGAGAAGGCAGAGACGTGCTTTTCTCCTCTGTGCCCTGTACGGTGGATCACCTTCACTTCTTCTCTTCGCGGATCGCGCGGAACGCGATCGCCCGGCGCACGGCCGGCGGCTGCGGTGCGTCCTTCCCCATCACCGCATGCCACAGCACGTAGTTCAACTCGAAGTCGTTGATCTTGTCGTAATCGCTGAAGTCCATCTTCTCGGACAGTTCCGCGCCGAACGCCTTCTTGTCGTTCTTCGCGTTCAGGTCGATCTCCGCGGGCGTGTGCTTGTACGCGGTCAGGTCCGGCACGTCGGTGAAACTGTGGAACATCGGCCGCGCCGCCGCGTCGTACTGCGACAGCGGCGACAACCCCAGAATCAGTTCCATCGTGCGGATCATACTGACCGTCTGGTACTGCGTGCTGTCCACGTGCTTGCGCTTCGTGTACGGCGAGATGACGAGGCCAACGGTGCGGTGCGCGTCAACGTGGTCCGGGCCGTTCTGCGCGTCGTCCTCGATCACGAAGATCGCGGTCTCCTTCCACAGCGGGCCGTCGCTGACCGCCTCCACGAGCCGGCCGAGCGCGAGGTCGTTCGACGCGACACACGCCTGCGGCGTGTACGACCCGACCTTCGTGCCGTCGGTGTGGTCTTCGCCCAGACTCATCACTACGAACCGCGGCATCGTCTTGTCCTTCACGAACTGGTTGTACTCCTTGAGGAACACGTCCACGTTGTCGGTGTCGCGGGGCCGTGTACCCTTCGCCTTCGGGATGCCGTACTCCGGGCACATCTTCCCGACGAGGCCCGGCACGCGGCCTTCCATCCTAAAGCCGCCCATGCCGTCGCTGACGCGCGAACCGTACTCGCCGTAACTGCGGTACGACAGACCCGCCCGCTTGCACGCGTCCCAGATGTACCCCGACGGCGGGTTCGAGAGGCCGCCTTCCTCGTCGTCATCGACGCCCTTGCGCTGCGAGTACGTCAGGTGCCAGTCGCGTGCGATGTAGTCGGTGTGGTACGCGCCCGTGCTCCACGGGTGCCCGTCGCGACTGACCTGCCCGTTGCAGTACAGGTTGTCGAGCAGCACGAACTCTTCCGCGAGCTTGTGGTGGTTCGGCGTGACCTTGCGCGGGAACATGCAGAGCGTCGGGTCGCCGTTGCCCTTCGGGTTCTTGCCGTCCGCGAGGTCACCGAACACCTGATCGTAGGTGCGGTTCTCCTTGATGATGTAGATGACGTACTTGATCGGGGACGGGTCGCCGACCTTCGTCGGAATCGCGGTCTTCACCGGGTGCGGCGCCGCGGTGAGCAGCGAATCCGAATACGGGCAATTCTTGAAGACTTGAGCCGTCCACTCCTTGAGTTGCTTCGCGTCGGGCACCGGCACGATAGAAAGCGCCCCGCTCATCGTGGTGCCGATATACGGGTACGGCATCAGCCGCCGCGCGATCGACTTGACCTCGTCCTTTTCCTTCTTCTCCAACTGCTCTTTCGTGTACAGCGGGTTCGGCTTCGACTGGTTGCCCTTGCCGACGCCGACGAGGATGGTCTTGCTATCGGGCGTGACCGCGACCGCCGTCGGATACCACCCGGTCGGGATGAAGCCTTTCACGATGCTCTCGTTGGCCTTCTCGATGTCCACGACCGCGACGCAGTTGTTGTCCGCGTTGGCGACGTAGAGCGTCTTGCCGTCGGGCGCGACCGCGACCGCGTCGGGCGTGGTGCCTTCGGGCGCCTTCGGGAAGAGGGCCGTGTAGATCACTTCGGTGACGACGCCCTTCTTGGTGTCGATGACGTGAACCGCGTTGCTCGACGCGCACGCGACGAACAACCGGTTGTCCTTCGGGTGCAGGGCCATCTGGTTCGGGTGTTCGCCGACCGGGATTTTCGCCAGCACGCGGAGTTCCACGGGATCGACCGCGAGCACCTGTTTGCGCGACCAGTCGGAGACGTAGAGCAGGTGCCCGCCGGGGCCGACGAGAACGTCGTAGGGCCGCCCGCCTAGCGTGCCGACCGGCGGCTTTTCGTCTCGCGCGCCCTTCAACTTCAGCGCGCTGATGGTCCCGCCGTTGATGTCGAGCGTGTACAGCACCTCGCGCTTTTCGTCGAGGCACAGCCCGCTCTTGAAGACCTTGTTGCCTTTCAGTTCGTCGGCCAACTTCAGCACGTTTTCGACTTTCAGGTCGGCGGGGTTCACTTCCTTCTTGCTGGTGCGCTCGAACTTGCTGTCCTTGAAATCGAAGGTGTGGAGGTAGCCGTTG
>CANLGS010000244.1 GCA_947490035.1 Gemmataceae bacterium | reverse complement strand
TCGCGAAGCGTTACGAGCAATGAGTACAAACGAACACGGCCGCGGATGACGCAGACGGACGCAGATTAAAGACAGAAGAGGAAGAGTGTTTTGAAGAACTCTGCCTTCTGTCTTTAATCTGCGTCCGTCTGCGTCATCCGCGGCTCTTCTCTTCGCCTTACTCACTCTTCCAAGAATTTCTTGAACTCGACTTGGTAGCACGTTGTGTTGCTGTTGCCGCAGAACAGGTACTTGCCGTCGGGGCTGAACGCGAGCGACTGCACCGGGCCGTCGAACGCGCGGGCCTCCAACTGACGACCGCCCAGCACGTCCCAGCACCGCACGGTGCCGTCGTCGCTGCCGCTCAGCAGGTAACTGCCGCTCGGGTCGAAGCAGATCGCGTTAATGTTTTGCTGGTGCCCGCCGAACACGAACTCCGTGTGCTGCGTCTCCACCACCCACACGTACACCGCGTCGTCCAGCCCGGCGCCGGCGAGGTACTTGCCCTGCGGGTCGAACGCCAGCGCCGTCACGCCGGTGTCGTAGGTGTGCAGCTTCTCCTTTGTCGTCACGTCCCACACGCACACCGCGCCGTCGCGCTCGCCGGTGCCCATGTAATCGACGCCGCCGCACGCGATCAGCTTGCCGCTCGGGTGGAACGCGATCGTCTCCAGCGTGCAGGCGTCCGCCGCCTCCACGATGATGAAGTCCGGGGTGCCGGTCGCGCAGTTCCACAGCCACACGAGGCCGTCGGCCGGGCTGGTGTGCGCCAGCGTCTTCGAGTCGGGGCTGAACGCGACGAACCCGACCGGCGGCTTGGTCGCTTCGAGCGACGCCGCCAAGTGCCCGTCGACCGCGTCCCACAGTTGGGCGAAGTGGTCCGTGCCGCCGACGCCGAGCCACTTCCCGTCCGGGCTGGCCGCGACCGAAAACGCCGGGCACAGGTTCGTCGGCGCGACCTCGTCGCCGGTGTCCACGTCCCACACGCGCACGTTCGCGGCACCGGAACTGGCGAGGCGCAGCGGCGTGCCGGGGATCACGGCAATCGCGTGCCGGCCGCGCGGGTTCGGGCCGGCGATCAACTTGCCGTCGCGCACGTCCCACACGTGAACGACGCGGTCCGCACCGGCGCTCGCGAGTTTCGTCCCGTCTGGGCTGAAACACAGGCACTTGATCTCGTCGTTGTGGCCGCGGAGGACCGGGCCGCGTGTCGCGGCTTCGGCGTCGAGCCACAGGTGGATGTCGAAGTCCGAGTCGGCGCACGCCAGGTACTTGCCGTCCGGGCTGGACGCGACCGCGACGACCTGGTCCGCGTGGCTGTTGAGCAGCATCAGCGGGTCCGCGTGCGGCGGGCGCCACACCCGCGCCGACGTGTCCCACCCGGCGGAGATCAGCAGCGTCGAATCGGGGCTCCACGCGAGCGCCGGGATGCGGTCGGTGTGGCTCTTCAGTTCGGCGAGCGGCTTGTGCGTGATTGCGTCCCAGACGCGCACCGCGAGGTCTTCGCCGGCGGTCGCGACGAACGCGCCGTCGGGCGAGAACGCGACGGCCGCGACGCCCTTCCGCGGGTGCGCCTGAATCTCGCCCGCGAACTTGTACGTCGCGGTGTCGTAGAAGCGGAGCTTGCCGTCGTCGTGCCCGCTGGCGACGGTGCGGCCGTCGGCGGTGAACGCGATCGCGCTGACCCACGCCGGTTCCTTCGAGTTCTGTTCTATCCGGCTGAGCAGTTGGCCGGTGTTCACATCCCACAGAAGCAGGTCGTCGTTCCCACTCGCGAGCAGCTTCGCGCCGGGACCGAAGCTCCACAGGGTTTCGAGGTCGCTCAGGAAATGCCGGGCGAGCAGCCGGCCGTCGGCCGCCCAGTGGCGCAGCACGCCGGCCTCGTCGATGGAGTAGAGCGAACTGTCGGCGGCGAACGCGATGCCCGCGATGTCGCCGTCGGTGTGAAATCGCGGCTCGCCGAACGCGCGTGTGACCAGCGGCGACGGGCGCACGGGTGCGATATCTTCAGTGTGCGTGGCGGGTGTGGACATGAGCAGCCTTTTCGTCTGAGACGGTCGCGGTTCCGGCGCGGGGTTGAGGGGGGCGAGGACCCGGTGCTGCGAGTCTAGAACAGTGATTCTGATAGGGCGAGAAAAACAATCATAGCTGGCAAAAAAATCGGTCAATCGAGAACAGTTCACCGGACTTGAATTATTGTCACGACTGACCCTTGTGACGCCAAGTGAAAAGAAGGGGTGACGAAGACAGCACATCGGCTCTGTCTTCGTCACCCCTTCACCCCTTCTCTTCCAGCAGTTACCGAGCCGGGTTGCCGCCGGGCACGCCGGTCGGGGCGGTGTTGCGCGCCGCGATGTACGGGAACACGGACGCCCGCTGCTGCCCGGCGAGCGCCGTCCCCGGCCCGACGAGCGACCCGTCCATGAGGCTCAGCCCGTTGTCGTCGGCGACGTTCTGCGTCACGAGCGCCGGCAGGTTCGGGCCGCCGCCCAGCGCCGCCGGTAGGTCGTCGTCGGTGAGCACCGACAGTTCGGTGCTGATGATGTCGTCGCTCAGTTTCCGGCCGCCGGCCAGGAACGTGGTGCCGTTGACCGTGGCCAGATCGCCGAAGAAGCCGGCGCTCTGCGACGGGCGGAACACCAGGATGTCGGGGAGGAGCAGGCTGGCGACCACGGCGGCCTGGGCCGTGTTCGGCGAACCGCCGGGCCGCCCGGCGGGGTAGTAGGCCGCCAGGACGCTGGTCACGTCGTCGGTGAAGTTCGCCCGGTCGTCGCGCGGGTGGCCCAGGTTGAAGGCGGTGCGGACATCCTGGCGGTTCAGTTCCGTGGCGCCGGCCGGGAAGTTCGCGCCGCGCGGTACCGGCGGGATCAGCGCCGTGTTGATCGCCGGACGGCCCATGCGGTCCTGCTGCACGCCGTTGGCCTCGGTGCGGCCCCAGTACCCGATCGCGTCGCCGGCCGGTCCGAGCAGTTGCGCGGACGGGATTTCCAGGACGATGGACAGCGTGTTGGAGCCAGCGAAGAAGTTCGGCGCGTTGTAGCCGGGCGTGCCGCCGGGGCCGACGGTGCCGGTGCCACGCGGGAAGGCGCCCGCCACCACGCCCGACACCGCCGTGCCGCCGGCGTTGTTCAGCAGGTTGCTGAACCCGGTCGCGTCGAAGAAGAACGGGTCGTCCTGCTCGGCGGCGCGGAACATCGCCCCGGCACCACCGACACCGCGGACGGCGGTGTTCTCTCCCGTGAAGCCTTTAACGATGACACCACCGGTACCGGCGAACCGGCCGGCCGGCAGCGCGCGCACCGTCACATCCTGCCGGCCGCCGGCGGCGGCGTCGGGCGGGCCGAACGTGACGCGGAACACCAGGTCGTCGGTCGCGTTGAGGATGTCCCGGTTCACCACCCGGAAGTCGTAGATGACGCCCGGCTCGAACACCGGCGGCGTTCCGGTGGTGGAGAAGGGGCTGACGTCCATGACCAGCACCGTGTTGTTCGGGTTGGTCGGCGACCGGAAGATGTACATGTCGTTGACGTCGCGGCGGCTGTTCCCCTGGCCGCCGGGCTGGTTGACGCCGGGCGGGCCGAAGATGGTGCCGTCGCGGTGGTCGGCGTCCGCCCCGATGTAGACGCCGCCGGTGAAGCCTGGGTCGCCGACGAGGAAGCTGGCCAGTTCGGAACTGGGCGAGATCGTGCCGTTGGATTGAACCTGATTCAGGCTGGCGCCGTTGAGAACCTTGACGTGCGGCCCGGCCCCCGGCCCGGCACTGACAAAGATTTCGGGCACGCCGTCGGCGTTGGTCAGGTCGTCCGCTGCGACGCGAACGCCGCCGGTGAACCCGGGGCCGAACGCGAGGAAACTGGCGAGCAGGGCGCTGTCGGCGATCTGGCCGTCGGGCTGGACTTGGCCGACGAGATCGACATCGACGACCTTGACGTGCGGCCCGGCGCCCGGCCCGGCACCGACGATGATGTTGCGCTCGGAGACGTTGAAGCCGACGGCGACCGTGACGCCGCCGCGGAAGTTGGGGCCGAAGGCGAAGAAGCTCGCCAGCAGGGCGCTGTCCGCGATCTGGCCGTCGGGTTGGAGCTGACCCAGTTTGGTGCCGTCGATGACCTTGACGTGCGGCGGGCCGCCCGGCCCGGCACCGACGATGATGTCGGCGAAACCGTCGCGGTTCAAGTCGCCCACGGCGAGCGTGATGCTCCCGACGGTGCCGAAGGGGAACGCGAAGAAGCTGGCCAGTAGGGCGCTGTCCGCGATCTGGCCGTTAGACTGGACCTGACCCAGTTTGGTGCCGTCGATGACCTTGACGTGCGTGCCCGCGGCGACGACGAGGTCGTTGCGGCCGTCGCCGTTCACGTCGTCGGCGGCGACGAAGACGCCGCCGAGGAAAGCGGGGTCGAAGGCGAAGAAACTGGCCAGGAGGCGGTTGTCGCTGCCATCGAACACCTTGACGTGGGCCGGGGCGCCCGGCCCGGCGCCCACAATCACGTCGGGGATACCGTTGGTGGCCCCGCCGACGGAGTGGGCGCCGGCCATGTCCATGATCGCCACGGAAACTTGGCCGGTGTAGCCTTCGAACGCCGCGAACGACCGCACCGGATTCAGGTGGATGTCGAAAACGTTGATCGTGCCGGCCGCGGCGGTCGCCGTGATCTGGGCGAGGTGGGCTTCAAAAGTCGCGATCGCGTTCCCGTTGTTGAGCGTGAAGAAGATGTCGTCGCTGCCGCTCAGCGCGATCCCCAGCGGGGCGCTGTCGCGGGCGATGAAGTCGAACTCCTCCAGCGGGGGCGTGCCCGACGTGGGGCGCCCCGGGTTCAGCGCGTTGGCGGGCAGTCTGCCGAGCCGCCCGCTGGCAGTTTCGGTGAAATACAGGTTGCCGTCCGGGGCGGCCACGATCTGGTTCGGACCGCGGCCGACCGGCAGGGTGAACTGCGTGATCTGACCGGCGAGTGTGATGCGGCCGATCTGGTCGCGGCCGAAGTCGGTGAAGTACAGGTGGCCGCCCGGTCCGGAGACGATGTCTTCGGGGTCGCTGAACGCGGCCGAGTTGGGCACCGGGATGGTGAACTCGGTGACGACGCCGGCGGTGGTGATGCGGCCGATCTGCCCGGACCCGGCCTGGGTGAACCACAGCGCGCCGTCGGCGCCGACCGTGATGCCCGCCGGGGTGCTCCCGGCACCGGGGACGGTGAACTCGTTGGTGACGACGCCGGCGGTGGTGATGCGGCCGATCTGGTCGGACCCGGTCTGGGTGAACCACAGCGCGCCGTCCGGACCGCTCACGATGTCGTTCGGCTGGCTACCGGCACCGGGAACGGCGAACTCGACGATCGACGCCTGGACGGCCGCGTCGCTGCCGGCCCGCGGGTTGAAGCGACCGATCCGGTCGCCGGTGTTCTCGGTGAACCAGATGTTGCCGTCGGGGCCCACGGTGAGGTTCAGCGGGCCGCGGCCGGCCGGCAGGGTGAACTCGGTGATCGTGTTCGCGCTGCCCACGCCCCCGATGCGCCCGATGCGGCTGGTGGCGAACTCGGCGAACCAGAAGTTGTCATCGGGGCCGAGGACGATGCCCGCGGGCGCGGCGTTGGGCGTGATGCCGGCCGAGAACTGGGTAACGCCGCCGTGAGGCACACTGCGGTCTTCGAGTTGCTCGACGTTCAGGCACGAGCGGCGCATCACGCGCTTCGCCATCCGCTTCTCGACCGTTCGCCAGAACATGGGGCACCTCGTGATGGAGAGTTCCTGCGCGCGGCGTGCTTGGTCACCGGGCAAAGCGCGGCAAGACAATTGAGGCCAAGCGTGAGAGATGGTAAATTAGGTGGGCAGGCAAGTCAACGAGAATTGCCCAGAGTTCCCACTTTGTTGTTTGAGAGGCGCACACCGTCGAAGCGTCAGCGACGGGTGGGTTCGACGGCCCGCTCGCGGCTCTCAATTCAAGCGAACCGCACGTTGCGCCGGCTCGCGGCTCGCGGTTGAAGTTCTGGCGAACGTGTTGCTCCCAAAAACGGTCCGGAGCGCAACTTCAACTCTCTCAGCGAGTTATCGCCACGTCCGACGGTCGTGAGCGGATTCTCGGAATCAGGGATTTCGCTGCCGAACCAAAATCGGGTACAATTGGCGCAAATGTCGGGCCGCGGGCGGCGAACAATGGGGTATGAACGGCAGGAGCCCGGCGTTCGGGACGGCCGACTGGCACTTTCAACGTGAGGGTTTACGATGATTAAGAAGATGGTCATCCTGGCGGTGGTCGGCTTCGTCGCCGTCTCCGTGATCGGCGCGAAAGAGATTCGGACGTACATCTCGAAGGTCCGTGCGGATGTCCAAACGGAAATCCGCGACGCCCGCGAGAAGGCGAAAGACAACGCTCCGCCGGAAGAAGAAATCGCCCGCCTCAAGACCGAGATCAACCTTCTCGATAAGGACGTGAAGACGCTGGTGAACCAACTCGCCAAGGAGCGGGTGGAAGTCAACCAGCTCAAGGAGAAGGTTGACGTGATGGCCGAGGCGCAGAGCAAGAACAAGGAACTCTTCAACGCCCGCCTCGACGCGGTCGAGAAGGCCGAAGGCCAGGTCACGTTCGGCAACCGTTC